>JBFLXP010000248.1:0-4986 GCA_040757315.1 Nitrospirota bacterium | reverse complement strand
ATCCCCTCCCTGCAGAACTCTTCGATCATGAATACCGCGCTCGGAACCTCCACCATTATCCAGAGCTGGAAACCCGGATCCGTGCGGTTGTCGAGGCCCTCTTCTCTCATGATAGCAACGGTCTTCCTGAAGATTTCGAGAGTCCTCACGAAAGGCACCATTACCCAGATATTGGTGAATCCCATCTTTTCACGCGCCTGGCGTATAGCCTTAAGTTCCATCCTGAAGATGTCGTCCTCTTTGGAATATCGGTACTCGCCCCGATACCCGATCATCGGATTGGGACCGACATTCTTCTTTTCATATTTTTCTCCACCGGGCAGTTCAAGAAATTCGTCGGGCTTGAAATCGAGAAAGCGATAAACCACCGGCCTGGGGAAGAAAGCTTCGGCAACCTTTCCCACTCCGTTTGCGAAAGTGTCGATCATCACCTTTTCACCGCCCTCCTCAAGAAGGAGTCTCGGGTGCTTCCCGATGCTGAGCATCAGATGTTCCGCACGCAGGAGGCCCACTCCGTCGGCATTCGTCTCTTTCGCTATCCTGCCGGCTATCTCGGGAATCGAGAGGTTCACATAGACTTTTGTAGCTGTTATCACCTGGGACGATATATCGACAGGTCCGCTTGCCGCCGCACCTTCTTCCTTTTCCACAACCGCCCCTTTGAATATCAAGCCGCGTTGCCCGTCCACGGTAATTACCTCGCCGTCCTGCAAGACTTTTGTTGCATTCTCCGCCCCGACAACACACGGCACACCCAGCTCGCGGCTCACTATAGCCGCATGACAGGTCTTACCTCCGAGATTCGTAACCACTGCGGAGGCGATCTTCATTGCGGGAACCCAATCGGGCGTCGTCATCTCGGTAACAAGAATATCGCCTTTATTGAATGCGGAAAGGTTCTTAACATTCAGGACAGTCCTCACCTTGCCCGACGCCTGACCGGGGCTCACGCCTATTCCCCTCAAGAGAATGTATTTTTCCATAAGCTTTTCCCCTTCTGTTTTTTTTGTTGCACCCCCCGCGCCATGGACTGTCTCGGGCCGGGCCTGCAGAATGAAGACTCTGCCGGCATCGTCAACAGCCCATTCTATGTCCTGTGACACGCCGTAATGCTTTTCTATCTCCAGGCCGTATCTGACAAGACGGTGGATGGCGGCTTCGTCCAGAACCGGATTGTCCCGCATCTTCTGCGGCAGCGGGACCCACTTGGTTCCTCCCTTTGCATCCGATACGATCTGACGTTCTTTTTTTGCAATATTCTTTTCCAGTATGTCGAGTGAGCCCTTGTCCACGACATATTCGTCCGGCGTCACCTGCCCGCTGACAACAGCCTCTCCCAATCCCCACGAAGCGTTTATGACTATTTTGTTTCTGTCGCCGCTCACAGGTTCTATTGTGAACATGACCCCTGAAGCATGAGATGATATGAGCTCCTGTACTGCAACACTGATCAGCACTTCACTCTGGGAAAAACCCTTTTCTTTCCTGTATACGATCGCGCGCGGTGTGAAGAGGGAACTCCAGCACTTCTTGATACTACTAATAAGGCTCTTCCTTGTTACATTGAGAAATGTGTCCTGCTGGCCTGCGAAGCTTGCACCCGGCAAGTCTTCAGCCGTTGCCGAGGAGCGCACGGCGACCGGAACGTTCTTCTTGCCCGCGTGGGCGCAAAGATGATCGTATGCGCCGAGAAATTCCTCTTCCATGTCCCCGGGCATACGCATGCTTTCGATATGAGTCCGGATTTTTTCCGAAGTCTTCTCCAGCGCATCCATATCGGAAGTGTCCAGCCTCGTTAGGAGATTTTTGATCGTCTTGTCCGCCTGCGTCAAGTCCAGAAATGCTTTATAAGCATGCGCCGAAATAGCGAAGCCCTCGGGCACGGGCACGCCGATACGGCTTACAAGCTCACCCAGATTTGCGCACTTTCCGCCGACAAGCGGGATGTCCTCTTTGCCCAGCTCATCAAACCATAACACCAACTCACGACTCTGCATCGAGCTTTTCCTCCTTTCACTCTGCCGTTCTGCCCTTCGGCTACCATGAGTCAAAGTTTATGATGAACAACCGTCATTCCCCGACTTGATCGGGGAATCCAGTCCCTTTCTTCGTGGATACTCCGGTCAAGCCGGAGTATGACAAACTGACCATATATATGTCGTCACACTAATTCATATGACTACGCCCTGCCATCCTTCGACAAGCTCAGGATGACAACTGTCATGGTGAGCCTGTCGAACCATGCTGCCTTCTGCTTGAGGGCGTTGCTGTTTCCTGTCTTTGCTCTACGATCTTGTTCGCAACTTCCTCGATAGAACTGTTCGTCACATCGATAATCTGTATGCCCCGTATCTGAGTAAAAATGCGATGACTGTACTCGATTTCTCTCTCGATATGGGAAATGTCCAGGTAGTCGCTCGGACCCGCGTACTTCATCCTCCTTTCCCGGATGAAGGCAAGCCGCTCCGGCGCGATCGTTAAACCCACTTTCTGCGAGGGCAAGTGGAAGACTATTTCTCGAGGCCTCATCCCTTCTATGATCGGGATATTTGCGACTTTCAGGTTATGATTGCAGGAGAGATAAAGACTGGTCGGGGTCTTGGAAGTCCTTGAAACGCCGAAGAGAACGACATCGGCCTGATCCGCCGTCTCCATGCCCTGCCCGTCGTCGTGTCTCAAGGTGAAATCGATCGACTCCGCAAGGCGGATAGATTCTTCGCTCACCCTCTTCAAAAGCCCCGGACTGAAAGCCGGCATGAGGTCCCAGAGTTTCCCCATCCGGTCGATCAGCGGCCCGAGAATATCGACTGCAAAAACATTCGTCTTCCTCTTTTCACGCCGGAGCCATGACCTGAGATCCTGGGATACGAGAGAATAAATGACGATGCCGTCTGCCGCCTCTGCCTGTGAAAGTATAGCCCTGATCTGCTCCCTTGTCTTGATGTAGGGAAATTTCTTGAATATCGGCTCTATCTCTTTGAATTGCACGATCGCCGCGCTGATTACCATTTCAGCCGTCATTCCCGTAGCATCCGAGATAATGAATACATGGACCTTTTTCTTTTCTGATTCTACCGCTTTATTCCGGGCCATCGGTCTATGGGAACTGTCGAACGCACCACGTGCATTCCGGCATCTGCAAACCGCCTGAAGGCGGTCTCCGCCTGGTCAGTGTAATCTATGACTCCCGGGACAACCACAGCAGAAGCACAGTCTTCAAGAAGATACACCTTCTCCGAGAGTCTTCTGTCCTGCGACAGAATGTCTCTCAGGAGATCTTCGATTGTCCAGGCTACGCAATGGCTCTTCGCCTGGCCGGCTATTACGACCGCATCAAATTCGAAGAGTTTCCTGAGGAACTTATCGCTTTTCTCGGCCATCGGTTCACCGTATGGACCATCGAGGACCTCCGGTCCCAGCACGGAATAATGTTCCGTAAACGGTATGTCGCCCTTCACGTGGAAATCCGGCCGACTGTGGCGTGCAATGCAGTGGAAGAAAATCGCCTCGTCAACGGCAGATACAAGCGCATGGCCTATACCGCCGAGCATCGCATGGTAGGGCCAGACAGTGAGATCGTATTTCCCGCTCTCCTTGAGCCGGCGAGCATAATGAAGAAGGTGCTCCTTCCCGTAGTCTTCAGTGATTCCGAGGCTGGAGGCCAGACGACCATTGAACTTCCAGACACCTTTCAGAACATCCTCCTCCGAGACTATCGTAAACGGCGCCGGGTGTTCTCCCTTGTCGTTAACAAGATAGAAGGCATGGAATATCTGCATGGCCTGATGCGTGTCCATGGTCGGACATATCTGTGTGACCACATCGAGATTCCGGTAGATGAATTCGCACAACCTGCGGTTGTCATCCACGGCGCCCAAGCCTGACCGGCCTCCGACAAACAGCTCGAAGCCCGGAATGCAGAATGAATTCTGGACATCGACCGCTATAAGGCAGAGCTTGAACCGATCGTCGGACGCCGGCACTATCCCTTGATCCCCGGCCCACCTTTCCCCCCTGTCGGCCAGCTCCTGATAAGGAACCTTCCAGATCGAGCCGACTTTTTTGGGGTCATAATGGGGCGGCACCGGCATCTCTTTTCGCGGCATAAGGAAACCTCCAAATAAAGAAGGTCAATGTTAAGGTTATTAAGGGTCTCAAAATAGTATATACATTGACTCCGCCGACTCAGGGATTCATCATAACCCCTCCTAACCTCCCCTTAACTTAAGGGGAGGGACATCCCCCTCTTGGGTTAAGAGGGGGAAGGGAGAGTTACTCCGGTCAATTGAATCCTCGGTTTATTTAACCGGATATCAATGCTATTATGAGCCTGTTAATAAGTCCGTAGCCTCAGCCTCAACCTTAACCTGTTTTCTTCATCTTCCTCGCGAGCGCCTGCTCGACTGCAGGAGGCACGAGGTCCCTTATCGGTCCGCCGAACGATGCAACCTCTCTGATGATGCTCGAAGTCACGAACCCATATTCTTCGCTCGGCATGAGAAACACAGTCTCGATATCCTTCCCAAGTCTCCTGTTCATATGCGCAAGCTGGAACTCATATTCGAAATCCGATACGGCTCTGAGCCCGCGCAAAATGGCGATGCCCTTACTCCTTCTAACGTATTCTACGAGGAGGCCGTCGAACGCTTCGGTACGCGCTCTCTTTATTCCCTTGATCGACTTACCGATAAGGTTCAGTCTTTCCTCGACGGTGAATAGAGGCTCTTTTTTGAGGCTCGGAGCGACGGCGATGATCACCTCGTCGAAGATTCTCAAGGCCCTCCTCACAAGGTCCAGATGACCGTTAGTAATGGGGTCGAAGGTCCCGGGATAAATCGCTATTCTCTTCATGCGTCACCTTTCCCATAAAACGTGAGCATTGTATCTCCGTAACGGTATTGTCTCAACAACCTCAACCTACCCTCAATTTCGGGCAGTTTCTTCTTGAAAAAATGTTCTATCACGACAACACCGTCGTCCCTCAGA
>JBFLXP010000247.1:0-5018 GCA_040757315.1 Nitrospirota bacterium | reverse complement strand
GGAGTGTCATAGCAGGCGGGCTAACGGACTTAATCATCCGCAGCAAAGATATCCTTGCAATTCCGGACACGCTGAAAATGGACTTGACCCGAAACAACCCCGCCTTGATCGGTGAAAAAATTCGCGCACTCCTTGCCTGTCCGATCACCTTGAGAGAACAGGTAATAGGAATACTGTATATTGACGACTTCAAACCCCGTCAGTTTTCCGAGCGCCAGAAGGCTTCGCTTACTCTGCTCACCTCCTTTACAGGTCTCTGCATAGACAGATTCGCTCTCGTCAAAAGGATCGATGATCTTGATCTTGAAACTCTGAAACTGACTGAAGCCACGCACGATATGGTCTTGATAACCGACCTCTCAGGCCGGATCAGCCTCTGCAACAACAGATCTGTTGAAGCGCTCGGCTATGCATTGGAAGAGTTGGCGACCCGGACGATACAATCTCTTCTGACTGAAGGTCTCTGGAACATAATTCGAAAAGAACTTGATGCAGATTCTATCCTTACGGGGTTTAAGGCAATTCTTGAGGGGTCGGGCGGAAAGAAAATCGAGACGGTAATGAATGCTCTTGTCATGAGTGACTCCGAAGGAACACCGCTGAGCCTTATATTCATGTTCAGGAGCGTTGAGGATGAAAAAAGGTTACACGCAGCCTTCGAAGCAAGATCGAAAGAGATCGAGGACCTCCAGGCAAACTTGGAGAAGAAGGTCATGGCCCGGACCGGAGAACTCGAAAAAATCAATAGGGAACTCGAATATGCGAATCAACTCAAGACCAGATTCATCTCCAATATGAGCCACGAGTTGAGAACTCCTCTGAATTCTATCCTCGGTTTTTCCGATGTCCTTCTCGACAGAACAGCCGGCGATCTGACCGAAAACCAGGAGCGCTATGTCAGGAACATCTATTCATCGGGGAAACATCTTCTCGAACTCATAAATAACGTCCTGGATATAGCAAAGATCGAGGCAGGCAAATACGAGATGGTCTATGAAGCCTTTCTCGTAGACGACATTATAGGTGACGTTATCAACGTCATCAAACCGCTCGCCGAAAACAAGTTTATCGAGATACTCGTCTCGATAGGGGAAGGCGTTGCTTCCATCACCGCCGACAAAGTGAAACTCAAGCAGATCCTTTACAATTTGCTTTCGAACTCGATCAAATTTACGCCTGAAGGCGGCTCGGTTCGACTTGCGGTATCGAAAGAAAAAAATCTGGAAAAATGTTTTCAGGGCGACATGGCAGACATAGAATGCATCCGCTTTTCTGTTCAGGATACGGGGATAGGGATCAGTCCCGAAGACAAAGAAAGAATTTTCGATGAATTCGAACAGGCAAGCACCCTCTTTTCCAAGAAATACGGCGGCGCGGGTCTAGGCCTGGCTCTCACCAAGAAACTCGTCGAACTTCACGGAGGAACAATCACCGTCGAAAGCAATCTCGGGGAGGGGAGCACCTTCACCTTCTGGATGCCCGTCTCGTCACCGGTGACGGAGCCTGCTCAAACCGGCAATATAGAGGCGGTAAGCCTGAACTTCCCCTGGATGAAGGAGGAGGCGCCTCTTATCCTTGTGGTTGAGGATGATTTCTCGACGGCAGAACTTCTGACGCTTCATCTTACGCAAGCCGGGTACAAGGTGGCCCATGCCTTTGATGGTGAAGAAGCTCTGGAAAAAGCAAGAAAACTCAAGCCGTTTGCAATAACCCTCGATATCCTGGTGCCGAAAAAAGACGGTTGGGAGGTCCTCCAGGAACTCAAAGGCGATCACGCCACTTCGGAGATACCCGTCATTATCCACTCTATTGTTGATAATAAGGATCTGGCCTTTGCTCTGGGCGCTACCGACTATCTTTTGAAGCCTCTCGATAAGGAAGCCCTGTTCGCCAAACTCGAAGAGATAACGATATCAAAAGGCCAAAAGGTATTGCCCGTTTCTCTCTTAATTATTGAATCCGAAGATGAGACGACCAATTATTTCAGGCACATCTTTGAACCCCAGGGTTTCCTGATTTATACTGCCCCTACGGGAAAGCGGGGCGTGGAACTCTCGATAGCCCTGCGGCCCGCCGTCATTCTGCTCGATTTCTCCATGCCCGACATGCTTGGTTTCGACGTGATCAGGGAGATCAAGGATAACCCTTCCACGAAGGACATCCCAATTTTCATTATCACCGAGAGAGATCTTTCGGTTGAGGACAGACTGACCCTCGTGGGCAAGATCGAGAGGATCGTGCAGAAATACGCCTTCGATACGAGAGAGCTGATTAATCATATCAAGGAGCTCGAGGTCCTCTACCCAAGGAGGGCCGGCCTTATTGACGAACTGACAGGCGTCTTCAGCCACCGCTACTTCCAGATACGCCTGGCACAAGAAGTCGAGAGGGCGACGCGGTACAAGCTTCCCTTGAATATGCTTCTTATCGATTTGGACCATTTCAGCCAGTATTTGAAATCTCACGGTGAATTCTATGGCAATATGACGATCAAAAAGGTAGCCGAGCTTCTCAGAAAAAATATCAGGGGTTCCGATGTCGTGGTCCGTTACGGCGGTGATTCATTCGCCATAATCCTGCCCAACACCGTGGTTTCTGCCGCCCTCTCCATGGGGAACCGATTCAATGCCATAATAAGAAACTATCCTTTCATCTACGAAGATTCCCAGCCGAAAGGTCATATCACTGCAAGCATAGGGCTCACCTTCCTCGACGGTCAGTCCCCGGAAGAATTCATCCTGTGCGCTGAAAAAGCGCTTTCGCGGGCTTTCACAAAAGGAGGGGACCGGGTCGAGGTCTATTCGAAGGAGCAGTATGAAAGAGAAGAGGTCGAGCAGCCCTGATTTTTTTTATGATTCCTTCGAAAGCCCGGTAGGCACTCTTTACCTTCTCTTCCGCGGCAAGTCTCTCGCCGGCATCGGTTTCGAGAAACCGATGGGAACCATCCGCAAAGGCACCTCGCCGCCCCTCATAAAAAAGGAACTCCGCGAGTATTTCGAGCATGGCAGGCATGAGTTCACACAACCGATAACACTTGTGAAGGGTACGGACTTTGAAAAGAAGGTCTGGCTGGCTTTGAAAGAAATACCCTATGGGGAGACGAGAACCTATAAATGGCTGTCGGAAAAGATAGGGAAGTCCGGATCTTTCCGGGCGGTGGGACAAGCTCTCGGCAGGAACCCCATTCCGATCATCCTGCCCTGCCACAGAATCATAGAATCCAACGGCTCACTCGGCGGATATTCCGCCGGCGTCGACATCAAGAGAAGGCTTCTGGATATTGAATATTATGTGAAGATGGCAGCTAAGGATTAATTTCTCAGAATTTCTCCCAGCCAGCCCGCGCATCCTCATCCGTTTTCTTGAGGTCACAGAAAGAAAGTGCTACCATAGTGTTTAGGGGAGGAGGCTGGATGAATATGGATAACATCGTTGTGCTGATAACTGCTGCGAATGAGGAAGAGGGGGCGGCCATAGCAAAGGCGCTGGTTGAAGGCAGACTCGCAGGCTGTGTCAACATAATCAAGGGAATCCGCTCCATCTACCAGTGGGAAGGGAAAGTTGAGGATGAAGCCGAGATCCTCATGATCGCGAAAACGCAGAAATTCCTTTTTGACAAGCTCGCAAAAAAGGTCAAGGAACTCCACTGTTACACGGTACCCGAAATAATCGCTCTGCCGATAATCGACGGGTCTGAGGACTATTTGAGGTGGCTAAGAGAAGCGACAGGCTGAAATCTGATGAAAGCAGGATTTTATCAGTTCAGTCCGGAATTCGGAGAAAAGGGAAAGAATCTTGATAAGGTCTTGTCCGCCGTAAGAGACGCCGATTTCGATCTTCTTGTGCTGCCTGAACTTTTTGCGACGGGTTATCAATTCATCTCTCAGGAAGAAGTTGCGGAACTTTCCGAGGAAATACCGGAAGGAATGACCACAAGATTTCTTTCGGAAATATCCCGGCAAAGGAGAGCATATATTGTTGCAGGACTGCCGGAGAAATCCGGAGATGATTTCTTCAACAGTGCGGTTCTGACAGGTCCGGATGGATTCATCGGAGTTTACCGCAAGACCCACAACTTCTTTGAGGAAAAGCTCTATTTCAGTCCCGGCGATACCGGGTTCAGAGTTTGGGATACCGGCATGGGCCGCATAGGCATTATGATCTGTTTCGACTGGCTATTTCCCGAAGCTATGAGGACCCTCGCCCTCATGGGAGCTGATATTGTCGCTCATCCTTCAAACCTCGTGCTTCCGTACTGTCCTGATTCCATGCCCGTAAGGTGCCTCGAAAACGGAGTTTACGCGGTAACGGCAAACAGGGTCGGCGAAGAAAGCAGGAAGAAAGGTCATTCCTTGAAGTTCATCGGCCAAAGCCAGATCACTTCTCCGAAGGGTGAAATTCTGGTCAGGGCTCCGGAGGACGCGGAAGCGTTGCTGACGGCAGAAATCGATCCCGCCCTTGCCAGGAACAAGGCTATCACGGCCCTGAATGAACTTTTCAAGGACAGAAGGCCTGAAATGTACAAGAGACTGACCGAAAATCAATAGTGCGATTACTCATCCGGCCCAGGAATATACAGGAAGCCGAAAGATTTCAGGAGATTCTGAGAAAGAAAGTAAGAATCTCTCCTTTGAAGACGCCAAAACTGATCGCCGGAGTCGATGCCGCCTACACTGATGATAAAGTCATCGGTGCCGCCTGTCTGTACGCTTTTCCCGATTTGACTCTTATCCAAGAAGCTTCGGCAGTCGCGGTGATCACGTTTCCTTACGTATCCGGCTTTCTATCTTTTCGGGAAGGCCCGGCTATCGTCAAGGCGGTTCAGAGACTGAGGAGGAAACCGGATCTTATATTCGTCGACGGCCAGGGTATAGCGCACCCAAAAGGAATCGGCATTGCATCGCATATCGGGGTTCTTCTCGGTACTTCAACAGTGGGGTGCGCCAAATCCCTATTGCTGGGAGAATACAGGAAGCCGGGATCAAGGAAGGGGGACTGGTCTCCGCTATTGTTGGATG
>JBFLXP010000246.1:0-5036 GCA_040757315.1 Nitrospirota bacterium | reverse complement strand
ATGCAGAAACCCATAGCACTAGACAGAGAAAAAGTCTAGTTTTGATTTTCTTTTAATATCAATATATTGTAACTTTACCCGGCGAAGGGCACAAAATCCTGGGCTCTACCCCCCCCTGAACGCTTACAAATATTTCTAGAAGCTGTTTTATAACCCCATCTGACGCTCGAGGGCGGTGTTCCGGGCCTTCTCAAAATGCTCACATAAAACGGTATGCTCCGCTTTTTCGTCGGCCCGCGCCTTGCCCTGAAACGTGATCCGGGGTTATGAAACAGCTTCTACAGGCTTTCCAGGCGGCCGAAGGCTTGTCAGGTTCGGAGTCTCCTTGCAGGATTGTGTGAATAGAAACGATTGTTACTCCCCGTAATAAGATGTTTCGCGTGAGGGTTTATCCAAAATGAATAATGTATATTGCAGGCAAGACAGCTCCCTTTCAATTGAGGAGAAAAGAGTTTTCCAGGTCCATCTGGATCAACTGGGGCTATCCGGCAATATTTGGGACCTTTTTGATGAATGGGTGGCGAAATCCATACCCAGCATTCGGTTCTTTTATTTGAAGGTTTACAGGGATGACGACTTGATCGGGCTCGGTCTTTTCCTGAGGATAAAACCGTTCGACCTCAGGACCTCCTATGCCAGACTCAGAAAGAATGCGCTTCTGAACAATTTTGCCTGGTTCCTTTCCGCACTGACCAGAAACTGCGTTTATATATCATTCCGCAATCTAATTACTTCCAATCTCACCCGTCCGTTCTTTTTCAGGGAGCCCGGCCTGGAAGATACGGTAATGAAGGCCATTCTGAAATCATTGAAAAGTGAAAAAGACGCAGACATGGTTACAATTATAGACACGGCGACAAATGACTCTATTTATGAAACGGAAAGTTTTGAAAAATATCCATGTTCTTCCGAGGCGTCTCTTGATGCAACCGTCTATAACGACATTTCCGAATACCTACGCGGGCATCGGAGTCTGAAAAAAAACCTGTCGCGCAAGAAAATTTCTGTAGTGACAGAAATCAAGCACGGCCCGCTTTCTGACGCGGATAAAGAGCAAATGCTGGCTTGTGTTGAATGCTCCGCCGGACATAGCAAAATCAGCAATCCATGCCAGAAATTCTTCGAAGAAAACATTTTTAAGACTCATGTCTTCGATTCCGAAGACTATATTCACATTCTGATACGCCTGGATAGCAGAATTATAGGATTTCATACTTTTCAAGTCAGCGGAAAAGATATGGGGGGGGTTCTGGGCGGTTTCAACCGGGAATATTCACAGAAATGTTTTGCATATGAAAGGGTGATCGTAGCTTCGCTTGATTATGCCATTAAAAACGAGATTGCGTGTGTACACTATAGTCTCATTGACAATTATACGAAGCTCCGTCTTGTTGAATCGCGCGAGCCATGCGGCCTCTATTTTTTTTCGGGGAACCCTTTGAATCGCATGGTCTTCAGGTTGACCTATAAATTCAATGATATAAATGAACTTCACCTGTTGGAAACGGGCAATTGACTAGAAGCTGTTTCATAACTCCGGAGCATGTTTCAGGGCAAGGCGCCGACCGACTAAAAAGCGGAGCAACCAGTTTGTATGGCAGCATTTTGCTAAGGCGCTGGAGCGCCGCACTGGAGCGTCAGATGTGGCTATGAAACAGCTTCTATCCAGGATAGTATGTATTCGGTCCTTCTAGTATCCTAAGTATTGAAGGTCAAACCAACTCCCTCCTATTGTGTCTCCGCGTTCATCCTTGGCATATGGCATAAACCCATTGATTTTGGATGGTTGGATGGTATATAAAATAGGGTATGGCCGTTTCTAAGCCAAGAATGCAAAAACGGAAAAAGGTATGCGGAGTCCCTTGTGGAGGCAGATTGTTGCATGGTTAAGGGTGGGATCGCGTATCGTTAAAATTCAAGAATATATATTGCGCCCTCAATGAGTCCGGGCACATATCCGCTTTTTCGGTTGTATGGAACGTGCGGCGCATAGTTGGAGGAGCGTATGGCTTCTCAAAAAATTATAAAAGTTCTGGTGATAGAAGATGATCCTGCATATGAGCGTATAGTCAGGAATATGCTCGAAAATGCCAGTTATAGCTTTGATGTTTATAATGCTGTAAGCCTTGCGGATGGACTTGAATTAATACATAATTGCAGCCCCGATGTTGTTCTTTTGGACCTTGGCTTGCCGGACAGCGACGGTTTTGCAACATTTAATGCTGTATATTCGCATGCGCCGGATTTGGCCATAGTCATTCTAACAGCTGCGGATGATGATTCCATTGCACAAACAGTCGTACAAAAAGGCGCACAGGATTATCTGTTTAAACCGAAGTTGACATCCACTCTCTTGGAGCGGGCGGTCTACTACGCCCATATGCGTAAGTTGGCCGAGGAGGCGCTGAGGAAAAGCGATGCCCGATACCGGCTGCTCGCGGAAAACATCGCCGAAAGCATCTGGACCATGAGCTTTGAAGGAAGATTCACCTACATCTCCCCTTCGACGCAGCGGATTTCGGGTTATACCCAAGAGGAGTATGCCGAAAAGAGTCTGGAAGACCTTTTGACGCCGGAGTCTCTTGCCCGGGTTATGGAAGCCATTGCAGTAGAGCTGGCAAGGGACCACGAACCCGGCGTGGATCCGGAAAGAAGAGTGGTTCAGGAAGTGGAGCAGATCCACAAAAACGGCCACAGGTATTGGACCGAGGCCACCGCGTCCTTCATCCGGGATAAGACGGGGAAACCCGTGGCGATCATGGGAAGCACCCGTGACATCAATGAGCGCAAGCAGGCCGAGGAGGCTTTGCGGCAGAGCGAGGAAAGATACCGGCGTCTTGTGGACAATACCGACACCGGATTTGTCGTCATAGACGACAGGGGCATAGTCATCACTGCGAATGATCCTTACATAAGGCTTGCAGGTAAAAAAGAGTTGGGAGACGTCGCCGGCCATTCCGTGATCGAGTGGACGGCGCCCGAAGAAATGGAAAGCAATGCCAACGCGGTCGCCCTCTGCTCCGAACAGGGTTATATTGAAGACTTTGAAACGGTTTACCAGCATGGCGATGGAAAAAGAATACCTATTTGCATAAATGCGGCCGTGCAGATGACGGACGATGGCGGAAAGCAACTGGTTTCTTTTTGCCGTGACATTAGCGATCGCAAGCGGGCTGAGGCAACTCTACGGAGAAACGAGGAGCGGCTGAGCGATATCATTTCCAGCATGGCCGATTTGGTATGGGAGGTGGACAGCAATGGCGCCTATACATATTGCTCGGAAAAAGTCTCTCATTTCTTAGGGCGGTCGCAAGAAGAAGTTATCGGCATGACACCGTTTGATTTTATGCCTCCCGATGAAGCAAGGAGAGTTGCTGCAATATTTTCAAAGATCGCTGCAAGCAAGGAGCCGATAAAGGATTTGGAGAATTGGAATATCAGGACGGATGGCAAAAGAATCTGTTTGCTCACCAATGGAGTGCCCATACTGGACAAAGAGGGGAATCTCAAAGGGTACCGCGGCGTTGATCAAGATATCACCGATCGCAAGCAGGCCGAGGAGGAGAAGAAGAAGCTTACCGCCCAACTCGTTCAGGCGCAGAAGCTGGAGTCCGTGGGGCGCTTGGCTGGTGGTGTGGCCCATGAATTCAACAACATGCTCGGTGTGATTCTCGGATATGCGGAGATGGCCATGAGCCAGATCAATCCGGAAGAACCCGTTCAAGAAGATCTCAAGGAAATCAAAAAGGCCGCCAATCGCTCCGCCGAAATTGCGCGGCAACTCCTTACCTATGCCCGCAGGCAGATCATTTCCCCCAAGATATTGGATCTGAACAAGACGATTTCAGGCATGATCAATATGCTCCGGCGGCTCATCGGCGAGAATATTGATCTGGTGTGGAGACCGGGAAGCGGATTGTGGCCGATCAAAATGGACCCGGCCCAGGTTGAGCAGATACTGACGAACCTTTCGATCAATGCGCGTGATGCCATTGCCGGGATAGGCACCCTGTTGATTGAAACCCAAATTGCGGTTTTTGATGAAGCTTCCTGTTCGGCCCACCCCGGTCTCAAGCCCGGTGAATACGTCATGCTTTTGGTGAGCGATAGCGGCTGGGGTATGAACAAAGAAGATATGGAGCACCTTTTTGAACCCTTTTTCACAACCAAGGATGTGGGAGAAGGTACCGGCCTGGGCCTTGCCACTATTTATGGGATCATCAAGCAGAATAATGCATTCATATACGTATTCAGTGAGCCGGAGCAGGGAACCACATTCAAGCTGTATTTCCCCCGAGTCGCGGATTCAGTGGAAGCCAAGCCTGCGATTATCGAGCCGGAGCCGATTTGCGGTGATGAAACCGTGCTGTTGGTGGAAGACGAGCGGGCGCTCCTGAATCTTACGAAGGCAATACTGGGGCATTACGGTTACCAGGTTCTTCCCGCCGAATCGTATAAAGAGGCGCTTGACACGGCCGAGAGGCATGAAGGCCCGATTCAGCTATTGATCACTGACGTGGTGATGCCCGGGATGAATGGAAGGGATCTGAAGGAAAAGATCAAGGCTCTTCACCCTGAAATCAAGGTTATTTTCATGTCGGGCTACTCTTCGGAGGTGCTCGCCACGCATGGGGCGGTTGAAAAGGATATCAACTTCCTCCAGAAGCCAATCTCTAAAAAACGCTTGGCCTCCAAGGTACGGGAGGTGCTGGATAAAAAATAGCAGCCGTCCCTGACGCGCCTTGGTTAAAAGCCATCTCAAAAATGAAACGGAAAGCATTTCGCGGGGGAGGGGGGAAAAGCCAGCTTTTTCAAAAGGGGTTTTCACCCCTCCCCCCCGAATTCCTTTGCCTTTTTATTTTTTAAGATAGCTTCTGGTTGTTGTGCTTTTTCGTCGCCCCGCGCCTTGCCCTGATGCGTGATCCGGAGCAATAAAGCAACTTCTAAGCCCGCCGCCGACCCGGTTCCCGGGCGGCAGGGAGTTCCCAACCGCGGAACTCCCTGCAAACTCGGGCTCTTCCCGTAAGCATCCCCCT
>JBFLXP010000245.1:0-5041 GCA_040757315.1 Nitrospirota bacterium | reverse complement strand
GAGGCGCATATCATCAATAAGAACGGAGTTCTTGTCGATATCATCATTATCGACAAGCGAACAGGAAGGATACGCTCGGCGTATTAGTTAATTATTTTATACTCGCAGACTTGCGAGCAGATGCAGTATCATCGCTCATTCTCGGCCCCGATAGGATCGGGACCCCCGAGGTATCCCGATAAGAATCGGGATAAAGCCGCTCCGCTACAGCATCTGCTCTGGCTGATCAGTCAGTTAATGAATAATCCCGGTTGCGCAGTTCCGTGTCAACCGCGAAGTGAGCGAGGTGCAAGATGAGCAAGAGAATCAATAGATTTTGTTCCTATTTCCGGCCCCGATTGCTGTCCTTTATTGAGAGCGGACATAAAAACGCGCGAAAAAACTTGCACGAATTCAAGAGCGCAATCCAGGGAGTGGTGACCAACAGAGAACTGAAGCAGCGCTACATTGACGAAATCTCCCGACTGACGGAGAAGCGCACCGAGTCGCTTTCAGATTAGAGTCCGTCCTTCTTCCTGCTGCCCTCGTATAACTCATACCCGAGGAGTCTGCATTCTATACCGCTGTTAAAAAATTGAATCCTTTGCCGCGCTTTTAACCCCACCTTTTTTGCCAGATCGAGGTTTCCGGTGAAGATATAGCCCATATATCCCCTGCATTTCTGCTTGAAGAAATCGCCGATTCCTTTGTACACGCTCTCAAGCTCTGCTATCTTTCCCATCCGTTCACCATATTCTGGGTTGAGGATTGCTATGCCGCCACCTTCGGGCACTGTAGTTTGGGAATAATCGCATACGGCAAACTCGATAAGATGTTCTACGCCTGCGGTCGAGGCATTATTCCTTGCCGCCTCAACCGCCTTGCTGCTTATATCGGTGGCAATAATCCTGCAATTCAGGGTTTTCTTTGCAGCTTTTCTTGCCTGTGTACGCAACTCATTCCGCAGCGATTCCCTGAATCCTTTGATATGCATGAAACCGTAATTATTCCGGAGGAGGCCGGGCGGCCTGTTAAGGGCAATCAGTGCAGCCTCAATCGCGAGGGTTCCGCTTCCGCACATGGGATTGATGAAATGCCCTGTGCCGTTCCATCCGGTCGCCATAATGACCGCAGCAGCAAGGGACTCCTGCATCGGCGCCGTCATGGGGATCTTTCTGTAGCCGCGCCGGGAGAGGGGTTCGCCCGAAGTATCGAAATACACGGAGCAGCGATCGTCCTTCCAGTAAAGGTTTACCACGGCTCTGTCCCGGCTGGGACCCGAATCAGGCCGTCGTCCGCGCTTTTCCCTGATCCTGTCTACAATGGCATCCTTACATTTCACGTTCGCATAGCGTGAGTCCCTGATGCTCGGATTGTCCACGTTTGATGTAACGCAGACGTATCCGTCCGGGGCGATATACTTCTCCCATTCTATCTCCGACAAAGAGTGATAGAGGGCATCGGCATCACGCGCGGTGAATTCCCTGATGAGAAAGAGAACTCGGTGTCCCGTGCGGAGCATTAGATTGAGCCGTAGGGTATCGTCCATAGTACCCTCAGTCGCCACTCCTGCAACGGTTTCCGATAGAACGGGGAATCCCAGCAGAACGAGTTCTTCCCTCAGGAAAGGAGCTATCCCCTTCGCACAAGTGATCAGAATCCTGCTTTTCTTCGCGGTATCTTTGCCGATCATTTGCACAAAAACCTTCTCATCACATCCGTCCTCCCTTTTCGGCCTCCTAATTTTTGGTTTATTTCCCTTTCTTTAGGAGACATCTTTTCGGGATGCGACGGTGATCAGGAAATTTTCGGGGCTGTAAGTCCAGGTCCTTCTCAATCTCCATGCTTCTTATATCTTTCCAATTCTTCTTTTAACCTCTCTATTTCTTCCTTCATTTCCTTTATTGTTTCTTTCAGTTCCTTCATCCGTATTTCCCTGCTGACTGCCATATCATAAAACTCCTGAAGTTCCTTCACCCTCTTTTTGATCTCTTTCTCTGCCTGCTTGTGCTCGGTGATATCTCGAAAAGTTACCACGGCTCCAACAAGCCCTCCATTCTCCACGATAGGGGTGCTGACATATGAGACCGGAAAACTCGAACCATCTTTCCTCCAAAAAACTTCATCGCTTAAACGATGGGTCAATCCGTCCTTTAAAGCCGCATAGACTGGACACTCTGTTTCCGGATATGGGCTTCCATCCTTTTTCGTATGATGCCAGATTTTGTGACTGGGTTGGCCTGTAAGTTCTTCGACTTCATAACCGAACATCTTTGCCGCAGATGGATTGACAAATGTATGTTTTCCCTCTGTATCCAATCCTAAAATCCCTTCTCCTGCGGCGTTCAGAATCATTTCATTTTGACGACACAGTGCCGCGATGGACTTTTCAGCCCGCTTACGCTCGGTGATGTTACGTATGTTACATTGGATCACTTTCGCACGATCAATAAGGTAGATCTCCGTGTCGATGAACTGGCCTTCTCTAGTTTCTACAGGCACACAGTCGTAAAAGATAAATCCGACTTCATCCAATTTATGGATAACCTCTTGTGCATCCTCGATATCTTTAAACAAACCGATATCCTTTAGATTTTTCCCAACAAACTCGCCAAAATCGCCGAATAATTCAACAATGGCCGGATTAATATTGATAATATTTCCAGTTTGCCTGTCGAGCAGCAAAATTCCGTCTTTCGAGGTTTCAAAAAGCCGACGGTATCGCTCTTCAGACTCCCTCAATTCGTTTTCCATTCTCTTACGCACGGCGATTTCTCTATCTATAGTCTCTATCATTTCATTGGTGACTTTTTTCAAAGCTTCCAATAATTCTGATTTTGATTCCCCGTATACCCGGGCACCCAGTTCTCCCTTTGACACTCTGTGCAACACATCAAAATGTTCGGAAAGAACCATGGCAAATTCATGAGATTGATCAACTATTTCCCCTATATTCTTTGCTGTCATATTGACTATGCATTTTAATTTTGAAATTAACTCGATTTCCGATTCCTCAGGAATTCTTACATCGGGATCTCCGGAAGATATCTTCTTTAGTGCCTCAAAGACCTCGGAAAGGCATATCGCCAGTTCCATGCTGAGACTATCAGATTCTTTATTCACAGCCTCGGCAGTTTTCTTGAATTCTTTGAAACTTGTCTCCAGTTCAACAACTCGCTGGAGCAGCGTGTTCAGTTCATTTATGAGTTGCTTTTTTGTCTTGTTTTCGTTTTTCATGTTGGTCCGTTCTTGAAATAAGAAAAAAGTAGATATCTGTGGTTTGCCGGTAGTACCATGCACAATTATATCAGGTTTCGAATACGTGCGATATAGCAAGTGCATCATCGGGGCGGCGGCTGGAACGTCTGCTTTCCAATGTGCAATTGATAAGCGGGTGATAAGCTAAATTATGCGAAATCCGAAAAGGTAGGGCATCCCTCAAAGCCTTTCAAGGCGATGAGATTTGATTAGGGCACGGCGTCGAGAAGACAGTGCTTCACCAAAGTGTGATCATGATTTCGTACTCTCGACGTGGCTTCCGATGCCATAATGTACCTCGACATTCGTCGGGGAAGACTTTTAGTGCCGCCCTCCCTTTCCGGTCTCATAATTTTTGGGTTATTTTCCTTTATACGTGACATCTTTTCGGGCTGTGACGGTGATCATGAAATTTTCCGGCTGCAAGTTGGGGTCCTTCTCAAGCTCGTCAACAAAGACATTTATCGCCTTTCGCATGAAAGCCGAGAAATGTACTCCCTTCGGGAGCGCAAGGATCCTCTGACGCGTATCTTCGTCAATAGTCGCTGTGTACTTTGCCATGTGCTTACTCCTTACGGAAACATTGCTTTTAGCGTAACACCAATAATAGTATCGGGTGAAATGGTTTTTTGGGGCGATATTTGCACGACGCGGACTAAGCTTTTTTAATTTCCTTTACCCTGCCGACTTCGCCGCTTTGCAGGCGGACCTTGATGCCATGCGGATGTGACGGAGAATTTGTTAAGATATCCTTTACAATTCCTTCAGTGAACCTGCCCGTCCTCTGGTCTTTCTTCAATACAATCGAAACAAGCGATCCGGGCCGTATATCAGCGCGATTTCTCCCCTCCATACTATTTCTCCTTTTTAGTTCCGACTGCCGGGCTCTTGCGATACTCTGAACGTTCCCTTCTTGTGTGTCCATTTTCGGCGTGCTCCCGGGCCGGAGCGGCGCGTAGAGGAATTGCGGCGAACAGACTTCGGGGCGGGATGGTGCCGGCTGGCCCTCTGTTTGGAAGGAGCAGCAGCGCCATTGGACCTTGACTGCTCAGTCTTCTTTTGTTCAGGACGACTCTTCGGTTCACGCGGCGGTCGGGCAAACTGCCGGTCGCGCGGCGAAGCTGACTTTTTGTAATCGAAGTCTTCTATCATATGTCGCTCTATTTTTTCACCGAGAACGCGCTCGATGCTTCGTACTGTGTCTTCGTCTTCCCGGGTGATGAATGTGAAAGCCTCGCCGGTCTTCGCAGCCCGTCCCGTCCGCCCGATACGGTGGGTATATGCGTCGACCGTATCCGGCATATCGTAGTTGATTACATGCGAGATGCTTGAAACATCAATGCCGCGGGCGGCGATATCAGTCGCAACAAGGATCTGATAGTCGCCGTTACGAAATCCATCGAGCGCAGCCTGCCGCCTGTTCTGTGACAGATTACCCTGCAGGGATGCAGCCCGGTATCCGGCCTGTTCCAGTTGCTGGCCCACACGCCTGGCCCGGTGCTTGGTGCGAGTGAAGATGAGGACCGAATGTGTATCGGTTTGATGAAGCAGTCTCAGGAGAAGCGCGGTCTTGAGGTGCTGGTCAACCGGATACATCGCATGTGATACCGTGTTCACGGGCGCCGACTGTCCCACCTGCACAGTGACCGGTTCGCGGAGCACCTCCTGCGCCAGCGTGAGGATATCATCGGGCATGGTCGCCGAGAACAGAAGCGTCTGGCGTTCGGCCGGAAGATGTTTGATGATCCTGCGGACATCGGGCAGGAAGCCCATGTCGAACATCCGGTCGGCTTCGTCGAGCACA
>JBFLXP010000244.1:0-5062 GCA_040757315.1 Nitrospirota bacterium | reverse complement strand
TCAAGGGAAAAGGCAGCCAAAGAAAAAAATGACGTCTAAAAATAGAACCGTCCCCTTTTATTCTTGCAATGAAGAACAATACGCCCCCCATCCGCCACACTGCAGTCCTACGTCGAAACAGTTGGTTCTCTTGAAGCGCATTGTATTGGGGTCAACACCTGCATAAATCATTTCACTCACTGCAAAAATCATCATCGCTGCATTGCTCAGAGCAAACACACAGATTCTTTTCGGACTCAGGTCTGTAAGCAGATTACCTGCGCCATCGAAATAGAACTTGTCGCCGACCCGGTGCCGGCTATTGCATCCGTGAGATTCGACCACTTCAAGGACAATGACCTTATTCATCAAAACAGCCGCCTTTGAAATAACATCTTTATTCCGTGGATTTTCCCTGAATATTTGCATCTCGGTATCCGAGTAACCCAACCGCTTCTGAATAATTCGCCAGATCCTGTCATCAGCTTTCATAATGCAATACCTCTTTCTGAATATTTGCTTTTTTACCATGCATGGCCGCCTATCATTTTAGTACAGTAAGAGCCGGGATGAAAAGCGGCAACCACCCTTCGACAGGCTCAGGGTGACAATTATCACTGTGATCAGTCAATACGCGAGACGGATGTCGCATTATGGATCCCAGATCCCTTGAAAAGAAGGCGCAAGTAGTCGGGATAGCGTCGTAACAGATCCAAACGAAATCGGATTGTGATAGAATTTTTGATATGATTGCAGGAGGAGAATCGATGGAACATTGGACGACCATAAGCGGATTGAAGATACGTTACCTTATGAAAGGAACGGGCAGCCCTTTTGTGCTTCTCCACGGTTTCAGCTTTCTTGCCGAGACCTGGGTAGAGATGGGCTTGTTCGACGAGCTTGCGGAGAAATACACTGTTTACGCCTTCGATATGCCGTACGGCGCGAAGAGCAGGTCGGACAAGTTCGACGCAAAGAACAGGGACGAATATTCGGATTTTCTGAAGGAAATGCTTCAGACGCTGAACATCGGAAGGCCGGTTTTGCTCGGCGCATCCATCAGCGGCGAGATCACATTAAGATATTTGTCGCAGAGATATGATGCGAAAGCCGGAATCCTCGCCGGCGCTGTAAACGTAAAGAACCTTGTCCCCAGGCTGGAAATGATTAAGGTTCCCGTCCTTGGCTTATGGGGTGAAAGGGATAATATTTCTCCGCCGGACAATGCGAAGACTCTTGCGGATCATGTGAAAGACTCCGAGGTGCATGTCATCAAAGGAGCCGGGCACGCCTGTTATCTGGACAAACCTGAAGAGTTTAAGAGCCTGGTGAGGAAATTCCTCAAGAAAATCGATGTTTAGATTCTGGCGTAAGGCTCAGAATGCTGTCGTTCACGCGAGTGAAGCGCGACGGGAATCCATCCTATCAGCCTCGGAAAGATTCCGGACAAGCCGGAATGACAGACTTGCGGAAACTATCGGCAAATAAGATTGCATCTATGCAGAGTCGCTATTTAATCGCCTGTAGACACCCGAAAGTTCACATCAATCAACTCCTTGAAATCGGTCGTTTTTCTGATAGGCTTTAAGTATGCCTATTCGAGACATGAAAGGTCAGGTCGTTCTCATAACCGGCTCCAGTTCAGGAATCGGCAGGGAGACGGCATACCGGTTTGCTCAAGCGGGTGCGAAGCTCGTCCTCACCTATAACAGAGGGAAGAGCAGGGGGGAACAGGCCGAAGGGCGATGCCGGAAGCTCGGCGCAGGCGATGTCCTTTTGGTGCATCTCGACGTAATGAATAACGGCGGCGTGGGGTTCTTCGTTCCTTTCGCCGACCAGACCTTCAGGGATATTGAAACGCAGGTCAGGACAAACCTGGAAGGCATGATGAAAATGACAAGCGTTTTTCTTCCCCATGTCAGGAAGGGCATTGTCAACATAGCAAGTGCGGCGGGCAAAACAGCATACGAGGAGATGACTGTTTATTGCGGGACTAAATTCGGCGTCAGGGGATTCACCCAGGCGCTGGCACAGGAGTATCCCTCTCTCAGAATATGTTGTGTGAATCCCGACATGACCGCTACAAGGCTCACCGGAAACGAAGGCCGCCCTGCATCCGAAGTTGCGGAGGTCATCTTCAGGACAGTATCGGGAGCGATAAAGGTGCCTAAGGGAGGAGATGTGGACGTGTGGGAAGTGATGAAGTCCCGGTGAAAGGATGATATGAACAAGATCAGACTCTCTATTTTAATCTGCGCTCTTCTCATGATCATGTACGGTAAATCCGCGGCTGATTTCTGGTGCGACGGAGACCTCGTGACCGTCGGTGATACCAGATACGAGGTTCTGAACGATTGCGGAGAGCCGGACTTCAAGGAGACGAGATACGAAAAGCGTATAAAAAGGGATTTTTACAGAGACCTTTTTCGTACGGAAAGGCGTGACAGATATCACGAGAGGGAACTGTACCGCGAGCCGTTCCTCGTCGAGGAATTCGTTGAAATCGAAACGTGGACTTACAACTTCGGACCGACGAAGTTTATACGATATGTAATATTCGAAAACGGTGTCGTCGTGGCCATTAAGACCGGCGACTACGGGTATTAGCCCGGATTATTCGTAAATGCTTCAGTCAAGTCAGAGCAGATGCTGTATCGGAGCGGCTTTATCACGATTCTTATCGTGATACCTCGGAGTCTCCCCGATTCTTATCGGGGGACGAGAATGAGCGATGATACTGCGTTTGCTCTGCAAGTCCGCAATGCATGAATAATATGGGTAAGCAGGATGCCGAAAAAGGTTCATTGCAACTCAAGACTCTCAGATTTTCTGAATGTCAGGAGATAACCGTTTCCTTCCCAGATTTCATCGAAAACCATGTCGCTCACGTCTTTCGGGACAGAATTCAGGACCTCGCTCCGGGAAAAATTTAGCATCCTCTTCACAAGTTCCTTCCCGAAGGCAAGCCTTATGGCATATCTGTTTTCCCGGATCGCCTTTTCCGTTTCACATGCGATCACTATTTTCGTCCCGGCTTTGGCAACTCTGATCATTTCCGCCATCGCCTTTCTTTTGTCCGTGAAAAAGTTTATCCCTCCCACGTGAAAGACCGTGTCAAACGATTCGTCCCGGAAGGGAAGTTCCTCAGCATTGGCCAAAAAGAGTTCTATTCCGAGTTTTCGCCTGTTCAGCCTTCGGGCGCACTGCTTCAGCATGCCGATCGAGATGTCGACGCCGAACAGCTCCACTCCGTCAACATGCAACAGATAAATAACATTGTCCCCGGTGCCGACTCCCGTTTCGAGCACCTTGCCGTTACGCCCGATTTCAAGTTGACCCACAACTTCTCTCCTTGCTTTCTCTTCGCCTGCTGAAGGCCAGAAGCGCCTGCGTAGGTAAGTCCTTGTCGGAGCCGCATTGTAAAGGAAAGATATCCTGTCATACACCCGTGCCAGCATTCTATTCAGGCCATGCAAATTTGCCGGTTCTGTGAACCGGGGGATGCCATTTTCTGCAGGATAATCCAGACGGCATTTTTTGCATCTGAGCGCACAATGACGGATCTCTTCGCTGCTTATTTCTTCCTTGAATGATAATGCGGCTTTGCACGAAGGACAGCAGAGGATATCCAGTGAGCCCATTTTCAACCTTTCACCTCTTCATCAGGAGCCGAGGACCAGATCGATAGAGAGAACCACGTTGACCCACACGGTAAAAACAAAGGTTGCTGCGCATAGGGAAAATATTTTTTTGGGTGCCCGGCCCTCTTTCGATAAAGACAGGACGACAAGATATCCTCCGAGGGGCAGCGACAGGAGTAGCCCGAAAAAGCCGATTCTTCCGATGACGCTTTTCGTGTAAAGAAGCTGCGATGACGCAAAGAGAGCTATCACGCATAGAGCATAGATGACCAAGGACGCTTTTTCCCCGAACAGGGACGGAACAGTTTTCTTGCCCGAGGCTCTGTCTGTCGCGGTGTCCGGAATTTCTGTTATGAGAATCATCAGGAAGGCGGCCAGAGCCGGGGGGATGGACAGATAAAGGATTCCGGTGTCAAGGTCTGGTCCCATCTGCGCTGTGCAGCCGAAGAAGAGGCTGAAAGGACCGTACATCAGCATAACAAATAATTCCCCGAAGCCCCTGTAGTTGATCCTGACGGGAGGCAGGCTGTATCCCACGCCTACTATAAGGCCCATGAGGTTTAATATCAGAACAAAGGGGTGTCCCTTCAAAAATGAGATAAAAATGACGGAGATCACTATCGACAATACAGACGCGATAGCTGTCGCAATCAGCATCTGCCGCGTCGTAATGAGACCTTCGGGTATCACCCGCGAGCCCCCTGAAAACATGTTAAAGCTCCGGTTCAACCTGTCCGTTTCCGCGTCGGCATAGTCATTTCCGAAGGCTGTGGCTATCAGCACGAATAGGGCGATCAGCTCGGCAAATACCAGATTGGCAACCTTCAGGTCTCCAGTTCTGTTGAAAGCGACGAGTGAGCCGACCAGTACCGGCAGAATGCCGATTGTATGAAGTTTAAGGCGAGCCGCCCTCAACCACGCCGACGATTTCATGAGTTTTCTTCCCCATCAAAAATAATCAAGTCAACCCGTAAAAATGCAATGACAATTTTGCATTGCTAAATGATAATTGCTCATTGGTTCTTTTACATAAACCGGCCACCTGTCAGGGCAATCCATCAATTTTCCCCCATCTACTCGGACGGACTTTTATCTATCGTATCCAGCAAGCGGACGAACTCAGCCAGAGTCTCCCTTTCGCTTTCAGACAATTGAGTGAACTCTATCCCAATGTCGTAAGCCCTCGGGCAGGCATTCCGGATTAAGAGGCATGACGCAACCCTTCCCTGAAACACGATGAACTTGTCCTCCGCCAGGGAGAGCATCATCGGGAAGACTGCATTGACTTTCAGCGGGCGTCTGCTCTCTACGCGCGTTCCGCTGAAGCTCAGTTGCTTGACTCTGTGGCTCTCCGTCTGATCGAGAACAAAGGCTTCTTCAGGGGCGTCGATATGAACTCTCGCGGAAAGCCTCATGCCGCTGATTGCCGGGGCTTCCACTTG
>JBFLXP010000243.1:0-5074 GCA_040757315.1 Nitrospirota bacterium | reverse complement strand
AGAGGAGCAGCTCGCGCGGAAGGCGCAAATCCCCATGCTCAAAGACTCGCCGTTAGGAGAATATCCGACACTGGAGAGCTTCATCGGTGGGCTTGGGGAGTATCATATTCAATTCCACATCAGCCACATGCGGGAGATATTGCAAGGTCTTGGCGTGCAGGCAAAGTGAGGATTTTTCTGTTAAACTCTTCTCATGCCTATAATCAAGGTCGAAGGCATTTCAAAGAAGTTCGGGGAGTTGACTGCCGTCAACAATGTCTCCTTTGAAGTAAACGAGGGCGACATCTTCGGTTTTTTGGGGCCCAACGGGGCAGGCAAGACAACCACCATCAATATACTCTGCACTCTGCTTTCGCCGACGTCCGGCCGGGCGTCCATCGCCGGACATGACTGCGCAAAAGAACCCTCGGAAGTGAGGAAAGCCATCGGGATCGTATTTCAGGACACAACACTCGACAAGGATCTAACGGCATATGAGAACCTTATGTTTCATGCTTACCTCTACGACGTAAAAAAGGGCGAGATGAGAAAGCGCATTGATGACGCTCTGCACTTCGTCGGCCTGTTTGAAAGAAGGGACGACCTTGTGAAAAAATTTTCCGGGGGGATGAAGAGGAGGCTCGAAGTGGCGCGGGGAATTATCCACAGGCCCAGGGTCCTGTTCCTCGACGAGCCTACGCTCGGGCTCGACCCTCAGTCGCGCGCCAACCTGTGGGAGTTCATTATCGGACTTCAGAAGGAACACAATACGACTATCTTTATGACGACCCATTACATGGAAGAGGCCGAGGTCTGCAATAAGATAGCGGTCATCGACAACGGAGACATCATAGCGTTCGGGACACCGGATGAACTTAAAAAGACAGTCGGCGGGGATGTAATTTATATCAGAACCCCGGACAATCAGAAGGCAAAACTTGAAATAGAGAGGCTGTTCAATGTTGCGGTCACCGAGAAAGAGAACGAACTGTTTCTGCCGGCCCAGAACGGCGACGCCTCCATTCCTGAAATTATAAACGCAGTTGGGGGAAAAGTCCTTTCCGTAAGGCTTCAGAGGCCCACGCTGAATGACGTCTTTCTAAGAATGACAGGCAGGCAGATCAGGGAAGAGAACGGGTCTGCGGAAGATACGGTCAGAGAATCGGTCCGGGCGTACAGGAGGCGGCATGGTTGAAGCAAACGCCGTTTATGTGCTTATCGCAAGGGACTTCAAAAAGTTTGTGAGGGAAAAGAGCAGGCTCGTCTCTACGCTCGCCCGCCCGCTCATCTGGCTCTTTCTTGTCGGCGGCGGCATGTCGAGGCTCGTGTCGCCGG
The DNA here is from genome assembly GCA_040757315.1 of Nitrospirota bacterium. Classification (GTDB taxonomy): domain Bacteria; phylum Nitrospirota; class Thermodesulfovibrionia; order Thermodesulfovibrionales; family SM23-35; genus JAKLQR01. The sequence goes on along the minus strand of JBFLXP010000243.1, from coordinate 3,760 downwards.
GCGAGGGCGTCACGTATATGCAGTTCATATTTCCCGGGATACTCGGCATGACGATCCTGTTCAGTTCGATCTTCTCTTCCATATCCATTATCTGGGACAAAGAGTTCGGCCTGATGAAAGAGATACTGGTCGCGCCAGTCTCGAGGCTTTCCATCGTTATCGGAAAAGCGCTCAGCGGCACCATCATCTCGACCGTCCAGTGCGCCATTATCCTCTTCCTCTTTCCTTTTATCGGCATCAAATTGGGACTGGCCGCAATACCTTATACATTAGCGATTGCCTTCCTCCTTGCGTTCTGCATATCCGCGCTGGGCATCGTCATCGCCACATTCATCGAGAACATGGAGAGTTTCAGCGCCATCATGAACTTCATAGTGATGCCCATGTTCTTCCTCTCCGGGGCCATGTATCCTGTGCAAAAACTTCCCCATATTTTAAAATTTGTCGCTAAGCTGAACCCGCTGACGTATGGGATAGACGCGCTGAAGCATTCCATATTCCGTGGCACCGTAGTGCCCGATTTCCCGCTCCTTGCGGACCTGGGCGTTCTGGCAGTCTCGTCAATCGTGTTTGTGATCGCCGCCGGATTTTTTTTCGAGAGAAAAAAGTGAAAGGTCGGTATACGAATAATATGATATGCATATATTATATATAGAGAAGAGGATAATGTTATGAAAGCCATACGAATCCACGAATTCGGAGATCCCGAGGTCATGAAAATAGAAGAGGTCCCTGATCCCAAACCGGGAGCAGGGCAGGTTACTGTGCGGATTCATGCAGCGGGTGTAAATCCTGTTGATACATATATCAGGTCGGGGCTCTATCCCTTGAAACCTGAATTGCCTTTTACTCCGGGCATGGACGCAGCCGGTGTTGTTGAAGCTATAGGCGACGGCGTTAAGAAATTCAATCCGGGGGAGAGGGTTTACATTGCGGGAACAATAAGCGGTTCATATGCCGAAAAGACGCTCTGCAAAGAATCGCAGGTACATCCGCTTCCGCAGAGACTCTTTTTTGAGCAGGGCGCAGCAGTCGGTGTGCCATACGGCGCAGCTTATCGAGCCCTTTTTCAGAGGGCCAGGGCGATCCCCGGCGAGGTGGTGCTCGTTCACGGCGCAAGCGGAGGCGTAGGGATTGCCGCAGTGCAGCTGGCCCGCGCAGGAGGTATGCATGTTATCGGTACGGCCGGGACTGAGAAAGGCCTCCTTCTTGTTAAAGAACAGGGCGCGCATCACGCGTTTGATCATAATGCATCCGATCACATGGAACAGATCCTTAAATTGACGGACGGCAAAGGCGTTGACGTGATCCTTGAAATACTCGCCAATCTCAATCTGGGCAAAGACCTCGGCATTCTGGCGCAGAATGGCAGGGTTGTTATAATCGGAAGCCGGGGAACTGTTGAGATAGACCCCCGTAACGCGATGAGACGCGATGCCGCTATACTGGGGATGGTTCTGATGAACGCCACAGAGTCTGAAATGTTCAGCATACATTCAGCGCTTGCCGCGGGACTTGAAAACGGCACGTTATCTCCCATTGTCGGCAGGGAATTGCCTTTGCAGGAAGCAGCCCGCGCCCATCACGAGATAATGGAATCTAACGCATTTGGGAAGATAGTTTTACAATGCTAAGAATGCTTTATCTCGGCAGGATGCGGTAGATATGGTCATCACCTTCTCTCACGCGCCCTCTGCCGTCCCTGTTGCTCGTGAGAAAGTAAAGGAAACCATCCGGCCCTTCGACAACATCCCGTATCCTTCCATACCTGCTGTCTTTATCCTCGCCTGCAAACCATCTCTCTATCCTGCTGACCGTGTATTTATTATTCTCCCTTTTTATCCTGATCCTGATGAGCGCCTCGCTTCCCAGCGTGGCAACAAATAGGTCGCCCTTGAAATGAGCAAGTTTTGTACCTTTACAAAAAGTGATCCCGGACGGAGGAGTTGCTTTCTTCCAGACGATAAGAGGGTCGGCATAAGGCTTCTTTCCCGGCGCTCCTATTGCTTCGGGCCATCCATAGTTGCCGCCTTTCTGAATGATATTTATCTCATCATTGGCTCTCTGCAGGTATTCGCCCGAGGGCCCGTGCTCTGATTCAAACATTTCCCCTGTAGCTGTATCCCACGCAAGCCCCTGCGGATTGCGATGGCCGTATGAATATATAGGAGAGTTTTTGAAAGGATTATCGGCCGGGATATCTCCTTCAGGCGTGACTCTCAGAATCTTGCCTCCCAGTGAATTCAGGTCCTGCGCAAGCTCCGCGCTAAATGTCTCGCCAGCGGTTATGTACAGCATCCCGTCAGGGCCGAAGGCTATCCTTCCGCCGTTATGAAACCTTCCGCCGGGGATCCTCTCTATTATCACCTTATCGAAGATCCCGTTATCACCATCGTCCTTCAGCCTTATCACCCTGTTATAAATGTCATCGCCCTTCTTGTAAGTGTGCATCGCGTAGATGAAAGGCTTCTTGGGAAATTCAGGATGCAGAGCAAGCCCCATCAGCCCGCCTTCGCCTGAATGATGTACGTCAAGCTTTGCGTAAGCAGCTTCCTGAAGTTTTCCGCCTTTTATAAGCCTTATGCGCCCGGGCCTCTCGCTGACGAGCGCCCTTCCGTCAGGAAGAAAGATCAGAGACCACGGGATCTCAAGATTCTCTACCCACGGCTCAACCCTTACTCTGTCGCCGTCCGGCAGGAAAAGATCCTTCACATCCTGAGGCTCGCCGCCTACTGTGGGAAAGCAGTACCCGCTTTGCGAAAATAGAAGGATTAAAATGGCGATAAATATTGCATGTATCATTGTTTGGCCGCCGTTCTTTTATTATGCAATTCTATCACAATGTTTTAAAAAACACGGATAATTTCGTATAAATATAGATATATGAAACCGCTTTTATCGTGACGGAAATAGTCTGGAATCCGCAGATGAAGATAGAGGATTAGTCACATCCTATCTTTACTTCCGAGTTTTCGACTTCGCCAATCAAATTAATCATCTCTTCTTCAGTCTCAGCAACGAAGGCCCTGCTCCTCAGATCTTTTGCATGCATGCCCCTCGTATACCAGGCAAAGAATTTCCGGAAATTAATGATGCCTGTCTTTGCTCCTTTAAACGCAATACTCCCGGCAAGATGCTCTCTCATGGTTTGCGCTATTTCATGAACGTCCGGCCTGCCCGGCACATTTCCTGTTCTTAAATACTCCGCTGTCTCACGGAAGAGCCATGGATTGCCGAGTGCGCCCCGCGCCAACGCCACACAGTCGCAGCCGGTCTCCTCAAAGAGCTTCCCGATAAGCTGCGGTGACAGAGCGTCTCCGCTTGCTATCACCGGAATTTTCATAGCCTCTTTTACTTTCCGTATGATGTTGTAGTCCACCGTACCGCTGTATCCCTGGATCTTTGTCCTGCCGTGTATGAAGAGGGCCTTCACGCCCGCGTCCTGCGCGCGAAGCGCCACCTCGACCGCATTGACTGAAGTTCCGCCCCAGCCCGTGCGTATCTTGACCGTAACAGGTACGGGGGAATGTTCGACGATAACCTTCAGCAGCTCTTGCAGTTTCTCCGGTTCCCTGAGCAGGCCTGCTCCTTTCCCGCCTGATGCAACCTTGCTGACAGGGCATGCGGCGTTGAAATCTACGATGTCGAAATTATATGCCGATACAATATCCAGCGCCCTTTTGAGGAGATCGGCATCATTTCCTAAAAGCTGTACCCCGAGGGGACTGTCCTCAGGAGATGTGGAGAGCATTTTCAGGGT
>JBFLXP010000242.1:3438-5078 GCA_040757315.1 Nitrospirota bacterium | reverse complement strand
TTTCGCTGTTCGGGTTCGGTCTGTTGTGGAAAATCTGGCGGTCCCGAAGGATGAGGTGAAAGGTTCGGGTCGGGAAGGCAAACTATGGCGCTTCTCAAAGATGAAATAGTAGCCCTGTACCGTAAAAGAGCGGGATATTACGATTTCACGGCCAATCTATATTACCTGATGGGATTCAGAGAACAGGCTTATAGAAAGAAGGCCTTAAGAATGCTGAATCTGAAAAATGGAGATACTGTTGTTGAGATTGGATGCGGTACCGGTTTAAATCTCCCCATGTGCCACCCGTGGGAATCCATAAAAAAATATCTCAAGAACACTTCCCTCGCAGAATTTTATCTTGGCTTCGTTTATATAGCAACCGGCGAAAGAGGAGAGCAAGGCTGTTAACCCTGTTAAGGCGCTTGAAGTGCGAATGATTCGGAAAAATGTTAACATAATCGCCGCAATTTTAATTGCAAGCTTTGGTGCGCTTATTACTTTCCTCCATTACTTAACCCCTCCGGAAGCCCACGATCTTCATTTCATGTACAGAGATCTTCACTTTATCCCACTAATTGCAGGAGCGCTGGTATTCGGCCTGAAGGGAGCTGTTTTGATGTTCTTATTCATAAACAGCCTTTACTTTCCTTATATTTTTGTGACCTGGTCGGGTTCATTCATACTGGAAGCCGACAGATTTCTGGATATTGCCATATCGGGTGTTGTTGCACTCATGACAGGTTACTTTTTGGAACGCCAGAAGAGATATGAAAAACAGTTAGAAAAGGACAAACTCGAGCTTAAGGAGCTCGATAGGCTGAAATCGGCCTTTTTGGCGAATATTTCACACGAGCTGCGGACACCCATGATCTCAATCATCGGATATGCGGATCTCTTGTTGGACAAAGTTGACGGTCCTCTTAATGATGAACAGGAGAATAGTCTTAAGAAGGTTGCAGCTCATGCAAAGCGCTTGCAGCAATTGATCAATGACACCCTTGATGTCTCAAGGATGGAGTCCGGAGGTATGCCGAAACTGAATCTCAAGGAGATCAAAATAAAACCGCTGATTGAATCTGTCATCCCCGCGTTTGAACCCATGATACGAGAAAAGGGTCTCAAACTCACGGTGGATATTGATGAGGGATTACCCGCGATTTACGGTGACGAGGGCAAGGTAAACCGGATTCTGGGAAATCTCTTATCGAATGCGGTCAAATTCACTAACGCAGGAGGAATCGCTATTTCCGCGCGGCCCTCTGTTCGTGGAATAAAAAAAGGCGAGTCGCCCACATTCGCAGAGGTCTGCGTGGAAGATACAGGAATAGGGATAAAGGAAGAGGACATCGGCAAAATCTTTGACAAGTTTTCACAAGTGGATTTCACTCTCAGCCGCGGTTACGAAGGTGCCGGTCTCGGTCTCAGTATCGCCGAAAATTTGGTAAGGTTACATAAAGGAGAAATCTGGGTGGATAGCGAATATGGAAAAGGCAGCAGGTTCTGTATTACGCTGCCTTTTAACAGGTTGCTGAAAAGAAATTCAAAAAGGCAGGTAACATTTTAAGGTGGGAGCAATGGGGACAGAAAGAATTTTGTCCGCATAGAACATATCAGTGGGTAGCCCGGCATCATGTGAGACAAATGAAGATAATAGACCC
>JBFLXP010000242.1:0-3338 GCA_040757315.1 Nitrospirota bacterium | reverse complement strand
AAAAGAAATTCAAAAAGGCAGGTAACATTTTAAGGTGGGAGCAATGGGGACAGAAAGAATTTTGTCCGCATAGAACATATCAGTGGGTAGCCCGGCATCATGTGAGACAAATGAAGATAATAGACCCGGTTTGTGGAATGACAATTGAAGAGAGCAACGGCACCCTCGCTTTTTCGTATACAGGTACGACGTATTATTTCTGCTCTGAGAAATGTAAAGAGAAATTCGTTGAAGATCCGGATACGGTCCTTTCCATGAAAGCCGAAAGAGAAAAAATCGCCGAGGAAGAGAGGGCGAAATCGCTCGAACAGATGATGGATCAAGTGGCGCATGAGATGAGAAATCCACTGACCTCTATCGGAGGTTTTACGCGGAGGATATATGAAGGACTTCATGAGAGCGATCCCAACAAGAAGTATTTGAAGATGGTCATCGAGGACGTGGCAAGACTGGAGGGCATGATAAAGCAACTCATCGAGTTGAAAGCAATGGGCGAGCCTCGCATGGAGCCTGTAGATATCAACGAAATCATCGGGGAAACTCTCCGATCGTTCGAAAGAGAATTGAGAGCTATGAATATTGAGGTCAAAACTGACTTGGCGGACAATCCGCCAAAGCTTATGGCTGATAGGCATAAGCTAATAACAGCCGTCTCCGGTCTTGTTGACAATGCCATTGAAGCGATGGAGAACCCACCAAAAGTCCTCCGCGTCGCCAGCAGCATCAAGGATGAATATATGGAAGTAGTGGTTTCCGATACGGGAAAGGGCATTCCCAAGGACAGGATCAAGTATATTTTCGACCCCTTTTTTACCTCGAAGATTTACGGGCCGGGGCTTGGCCTTACTTTTGCCAGAAGGATCGTTCAGGAACATGAGGGTACAATTTCAGCAGAAAGCGAATTAGGAAAAGGCACTGCTTTCATTATCAGATTACCCCTGAGACAGCCCAACTTAGGAGAACCTCCTTCGGGCCAGAGCACGGGCAGGCCCTCTCAAAATAGGATATGATTTTAAGCAAAAGGAGGGTGAGAGGCCAAAAACCAAAATTGGCAGGGACGGACGCGCATCACATAATTAAAAATAATGATCGTGAGAAGGAGGTTTGATATGAAGAGAGCGGCATTTGCACTTGTCCTTATACTGGTTTTTTCTGCAAGTCTCTGTCTTGCCCAGATGGGCGGCGGCATGATGGGCGGTCAGGAAGGTAAGAAGGGTCAGATGCCGGGGATGAAAGAACAAAAGGGAATGATGACCCCTGAAATGACCCAAAAAGAAATGAACGAAATGGCAAAGCAGATGTCCGAACTGATGCAGAAGATGTACGGGAAGATGAAGGATATGAAATCGGACGAAATGAAAGAGATGTCGAAGATGATGGAGGATATGTCAAAGCAGATGCACGACATGTCAATGGCGATGGGGCAGGGTTGGGGTAAAATTCAGGATATGAACAAAATGAAGGAACGGATGAATCAGATGCAGAGGCGAATGAACCAGATGGAGAAGAAAAAATAAGGACTTCTGGGATTTTAGCGATGAGCAAGGGAATTTACTTAAAGCGAAATGCTTTTTGTCATTATCCGGCTTGACCGGATAATCCAGGACCTTTTTCTGGATTGCCCGATCAAGTCGGGCAATGACGATCTTAGTTTTCTACACGAAGCTTTAGGCGCCGACATGTACTTTGTGGTCTCTGTGGTTGATTCCTGAGTAGGAAGGAAAAATGTGATGAATTCTTTTGGATTCGTAAAGGCAGTGTTGTTCTCCGCAGTTCTTGCATGCCTGTTACCTTCCGTATCCGAAGCTGTTCACCTCTACAGGTGGGAGGAAAGATACCCTTTACCCGCGGGCAAGACGATTCACCTGTCTTACGGCAATAACACTTTCCTTGTAGTCGGCGGCTATTACGGAAGTTCGACGATCCTCACTTCGGCCGATGGGATAAGCTGGACGTCACGATCATCCGGAACGGATTCACATCTCCGGGGCTCAACCTTCGGCAGCAATACCTTTGTCATAGTGGGTTCGGGAGGAACGATAATGACATCGTCCGACGGAATCGAATGGACGCAAAGGACTTCGGGGACTAATGCCGATCTTTACGGAGTAGCTTACGGCGGGAATACTTTCGTTGCTGTCGGCAGCAAAGGCACGATTCTTTCTTCCTCCGACGGAGTAAACTGGGCGTCGAGATTATCGAAGACCGCCTTTCATCTCCACGGAGTCGCTTATGGCAACAATATGTTCATAGCTGTCGGTGGCAGCGGCGCGATATTAACTTCCGTCGACGGCACGGAGTGGGTTGCAAGAGCATCGGGAACAGGGTCTGCTCTTCACGGAGTCACATACGGCAAGAATCTCTTTGTCGCGGTAGGAGGAGATGGAGTAATACTCACTTCCCGGGATGGCGTTGCATGGACATCGAAGAGGTACAAGATTTCAGAATGGTGGGGAGTGGCCTATGGCAATGGGGTTTACGTTGTCGCAGGCTACGGCGGGGACATTCTCACCTCACAAGATGGTGAAACGTGGACGGAAAGGTCTTCGGGAATTCCCTATGACCTTGTAAGCTTAGCCTACGGAAAGGACACATTTGTTGCAGTGGGACTCTACAGTACTATAATAACTTCCCCCAACGGAACTAAATGGATTCTAAGATCATCGGAAATCGTTGAATGGGGCCGTGTAGCTTTCGGCAATAATACCTTCGTTGCCGCTGTCGGTTTCGGCTCCATCTACACATCTCCCGACGGTCATGCATGGACGCCAAAGATATCGGGCATAGGATACGATCTCCATGGCATAGCCTACGGCAAAGGCATCTTTGTGGCTATCGGCAGAAACGGCGCCGTACTGACGTCTCCCGACGGGGTTTCCTGGACTTCGAGATTATCAGGAATACCTGCAAATTTTGAATCCGTTACCCATGGGAATAACGTATTTGTCGCCGTGGGTTCCGGCGGTGCTGTGATCACGTCGCTCGACGGAGAGAAGTGGACGTTGAGAGAATCGGGCGCCGCCTCCGACATCCACGGAATAACTTCTGGAAATAACCTCTTTGTAGCCGTGGGCTCAGGAGGAGTCATTCTCACCTCACCCGACGGGGTGACTTGGACGACGAGATCGTCAGGGACTACGGCTTATCTTGGCGAAGTAGCCTTCGGAGGAAACACCTTTGTCGCCATAGGTCATGACGGCGTGATACTCACATCTGCTGACGGCAAGGCGTGGACACAGAGGCCATCCGGAACCTCTGCTTATCTCCACGGCATCACTTATGGTCAAGGAATCTTCGCGGTCGTGGGATTCAATGGAGGGATACTGACTTCGCCCGAC
>JBFLXP010000241.1:0-5084 GCA_040757315.1 Nitrospirota bacterium | reverse complement strand
TCTCGAGGACATCTCTTTCGAGGCTCCCGAAAAAAAGAACGGGAAACTCGCTATCGATAAAAGCTATGTCAGGGAGAAGTTGGGCGAGATCGTGAAGGACGAGGACCTGAGCAGGTATATACTGTGAGGAACTGTAAATAGAGATGATAACCCCTCCTACCTCCCCTTAATCTACGGGGAGGTAGGAGGGGTTATTCAGCGTCTGTTTTTTTGTCATTCCGGACTTGATCCGGAATCCAGAACCTATTGAACCTACTGGATTCCCGCCTTCGCGGGAATGACGGCTTGTCGTGAAACAATAGTTTTTGGACAGACACCAAGATAGCTTGTCATTCCGGCTTGTCCGGAATCTCTTTTTTGTCTGAACTGCGACTGACGATGACAGGCATGCAGGAAAGATTCCCGCAAGCGGGAATGACACCCGGTAATTTGCGAACAGTGCTGCATATAAATGGGTCAGAGATGAAAGGCAATTTTTCTCATTCAGTACGCATCGTCCATCTTACCATTGCACTGATTTGTTGCCTTCTTTTTGCGTCCTGCGCCTCCCGCTCCGTCACATATCCTTCCGGATACGCTGTCGCCTCGTGGTACGGAGCTGAATTTCACGGCAGGCCAACATCGTCCGGCGAGATCTTCAATATGTATGCGCCAACCTGCGCTCACAGGGAATATCCTTTCGGCACGAAACTGAAAGTGACGAACGTGGCGAGTAACAAATCAACTTATTGCATAGTGAATGACCGGGGTCCTTTTGTTGCGGGAAGAGATATCGACCTTTCCATGGCAACAGCCAGAGAAATCGGACTCATGGGAACTGGACCGGTAAAGATTGAGTACGCGGGAAGGGACAATTCCTATATAAAAAATGTTAAGTATGCGGCTCGCAACGGTCCATTCACAATCCAGGTCGGGTCTTTCAGGGAACGCGCAAACGCTATGCGTCTCAAGGAAGGTCTGGATCTGAGGTATGAGAGAGTGCACATTTCGGAAAGTCACGTGAAGGGCGATACGTACTATCGGGTGCGGATCGGGAAATTTGCGGCGCGTGAAGATGTGAATACTGTGGCAAGGGAGCTCGCAGACGAGGGATATTCGGTCTTTGTGACCGGGTATGAGGAAAGAATCTGACCAAACTGAACGACAAAAGCAACAAGGAAATCGCCCATTGGGTTGGATTGAGCCTAAAAATACGGTGAAAGGGCATTTGAAACTCCTCATGCGTAAGCTCAGCGTAACAAGCAGGGCTGGCATCGTCTCTCTGCTTCTCACAAAAAGAAGGCCCTGATCCAACCTTACTTCCTGCCGGGATTATTCGCAAAAGCGTGATGAAAATAGCAGGTGCATATAATCGCTCATATGCTTCCATTCAACTCTTGAAGAAATGCAGAAACCTTTGACCGAACTTCCGCGCGATGCGTAAAGATAGTGACATGATCTCCTGGGGCACAGAATCCCCAATTCTCTGTTTTTTTGCTATAATTCCAATTCTGGGGACACTTCCCATATTATGTCTTCCTCTTTGGCCGCCCACCTTTCATTGGAAGAAGATCTCGCTTCAATATTTTCTCCAGTTTCTTTATGAACCCTTCACTGCCAAGCGGTCTGCCTGTTGATGTAGCTCTTCTTATCGCTGTATTCATCTCCTCATTCTGCTGCCTCAGTAATTTCCCGTATTCCCTCATCTCCTTATCGCTAAACCAACTATCCTCTGAAAGCAGATCGTCTTTCATTCCTATCACGTGCGCCCTTGCGCTTGACCATTGATATTCTTCCGCCTTCTTCACAATCTTTGCTCTGACCGGATTCTGCTCTATGTATTTCATTGCTGCCCATAAATATGGCTCCTCCTCCACTACTGAAGAAAAGAAGCGGTTCTGCCATAGCCGTCCACTTCGGTTATGTTTGCGGTTTATGTATTGAGTATAGATGAGATTTGGTCCTCCTATGCCTTTGGCCAGGGATGTTTCCTTCTCCGGTACTCCAAGGATATGGACGTGGTTTCCCATTAGACAATATGCGAGTATATGTATTCCATGCTTATTCCTATATCGTCTAAGGACTTCGAGATAGAATCGCCTGTCTTCGTCATCGAAAAATACCTGCTCTTTGTTGTTTCCCCTCTGAGTTATATGATGAGGGTATCCCTTCGCGCATACTCTTGCAATCCTCGGCATGTGGAATATGCTATACAAACACTTCAGATATGTCAAGAAATATGGGAAGTGTCCCAATACTGTTAGATTCCGAAAGAAGGCGGCGGAACCCGCCCTTTGGGTATCCCCGTTGTAATGGATCGCGTGATTCAGCAAGCGATCTGTCAAGTTCTCAGTCCTGTCTTTGATCCTCATTTCTCAGAAAGCAGCTTTGGATTCAGGCCAAACCGTTTGGCGCATCAGGCGGTCAAAAAGGTGTTGAAAGATATTCAGAAAGGATATGCCTATGCCGTGGACATTGACCTTGAGAAGTTCTTCGATACGGTTGACCACGACGTGCTGATGAGCCGGGTATCCCGGCGTATCAGTGACAAAGGCGTTCTTCATCTTATCGGAAAATACCTTCGCGCTGGTGTCGTCGTAAACGGAAGACTGAATCAAACTGCAAGGGGAGTGCCGCAGGGTGGCCCTCTTTCGCCTTTGTTGAGCAATATCCTTCTGGATGACCTCGATAAGGAGTTGGAAAAACGAGGTCATCGGTTCGCACGCTACGCGGATGATCTTATCATCCTTGTGAAGTCGAAACGTGCCGGTCATCGTGTGATGGCAAGTATCAGCCGTTTCCTTGAGAGGGTTCTCAAGGTGAGGGTCAACAGGGACAAAAGCAAGATGGTAAAAGCGGAGGACAGTACCTTCCTCGGATTCACCTTCACCCGTAAAAGGCTTAGTGTCTCCGAGAAATCCCTCATGCGGTTTAAATCCGAACTGCGTCGCCTTACCGGGCGTAGTTGGGGCGTCTCGATGGATTACAGGTACGGGGAAACCCGTACCTATCCTCAGGGATGGATGAACTACTTCGGTATCGCTTTGAAGTATAACGATGCTGTGGAGTTCGATCATTGGCTCAGGCGTCGCGCCCGCATGTGCTACTGGAAACAGTGGCGCAGGTGCAGAAGGCGGATCGGTAATCTTATTCAGCTTGGCTCGCCAAAGTATCAAGCGATACTGACGGGACTGAGCAGGAAAAGTTACTGGCATCTTGCAAAGACTTTGTCTACGAACATGGGGTTGTCTAATGCGTATCTCGAAAAGCAGGGACTCGTTTCTATTCGCACGCTCTGGATTGGGATTAACTATCCGGCTAAGGCCCGATGATTTCTGCGAAACGCCCACTGCGGACCCGCATGGTGGGTGTTGTGGGGGCTGGGGGCTAACTACCCCCGGCTACCCGATTCGCTTTTTATTTTGGCTTATTCTTAGTCACTGCGTTTGCAAGCTGTTGCAATTCTCGGAAATATTTATCAAATTCAATGCCTGTCGTACCAAGAAAAGCAGCAAGTAATTTTGTCTGGCTAAGCAAAATATGACAGACATACAACAGTGCGAGTGCGATGTCATCTGTGGACTGTTTAAACAAGACAACGCGGTACTTGCCAGCCGGCAGCTTCTCGATGTGCCATTCTTCTAAGAAACGAATGTTGTTATGAGTGTCGAGACAAAGCATACTATAGTTTGTCAGGTAGTCATCTAATTTGCCCGCCAGTTCTGCACGGCAGCGAATATTAATTGGACCATTCTTTTCTTCAGTGAGGCGGTCTAGTTCAGCTTGTATCTCGCGAAGATCCTTTTTAGAGTCGCGATTTTGCCTTATGGCTTCAAGAAATGGAGACGGCCTAGATGAGGCAGCCTCTTTGGTCACGCGAAGTTTCTCTTTCAAAAATGAAGCATTCATACGTTTATAATAGTCCGGAATCTTCATTAAGTTAGTTAGATCAATGTCAGCCTCAAACATGCTGCGCAGAAGTACTGGAATACCGACCAACGCCTTCTTTTCTTGAAGGGCCATACAAGCAGTGGCGAGTTCAAGCAGGCGTGCGTATAAACAAACTGATATGAGTTGTTGAGGGTTTTTCTGATTGAAACGCATAGTCTCAAGAAAGTGAAAGGCAAGTCCAAGAACTGATGACAGCGCTTCCTCACATTTTTTGTAATCTTTATTAGATTCGATCATTTTATATCAAGCGAACGCGGCGGATGAGCAGAATCCCTGAAGGGTATTTCTGTTCGATCCGCTTGTTGGCGCAATGCTTTATAGTGATGTTCCATTGAATAAGCGGATCGGCTGCTCATCCGCCGCGTTGGCGCAGACACTGTTTTTATTATCCTCTTATCCATAGGCCGGCTAAACGCAATAGGTAAAACTTTTACCTTTTTATGATTGATGCGGTTCGTGTTTATCTTATGCCGTTATTTATTCTGCGCTCTGGCGGCTTTGCCGCCCTGCGCATGTCTGCGCCAACATTTATTTTTATGCATATTCTATCTTTGCAAGCATTATATATGGATAGGTCATGTCAACGGCTGGAATATATATTTTGCTTAAAATAGATTGATTATGTGGAAAGGCATTCTATAAAATATACGCCAGTTTATTAATATATAGAATAAGGATAATATTTGTGCTTAATAATTTTGAGAGTTATCTCCTTCGTAAAGGGACCATCAAGTCAAATTATGTCCCCTATTATCTTAAGTGGGTGGCGGACTGTTATTCCTTCCTGAACATCCCCATCTCCGACCGGATCAACGGTGATCAGAGGATGAAATTTCTTGACGATCTTGCCAAGCGGCACGAGGACTGGCAGGTTAAACAGGCTGACGCGGCATTGCGATTGTACGATTATTTCCTTTCGTAGGAATTGAAGATCTCTGCCTCCGGAATGCTCGCATCAGACGGGGATTGGTCAATGATCGAAGCAAAAATGCGGGAGGCGCTCCGGCTGAGGCATATGTCTTACAGCACTGAGAAAACATATATTCTGTGGGCGCGGGGGTTCCGGGCATTCGTTAAGGAGAAGGACCCTGCTTTGCTTGAGGGACGCGACCTTCAGGACTACCTTAGTCATCTTGCGGTTGAAAAGCATGTTT
>JBFLXP010000240.1:0-5109 GCA_040757315.1 Nitrospirota bacterium | reverse complement strand
AGCAGGAAGGGCTATTGGCATCTTGCAAAGACCCTGTCCACCAATTGTGGTTTGGGCAACAAGTTTCTCGAGCAACAGGGGCTTACGTCGATCCGTTCACTGTGGATTGGGATTCATTATCCGGCTACGGCCCGATGATTTCCACGAAACGCCCACTGCGGACCCGCATGGTGGGTGGTGTGGGGAGGGACGGTTAAACGCCGTCCCTTACCCGATTCTCCCCTCGCGAAGCGCATTTACACCAGTTCTCCGCTCAACTCGCGCATTCTCCCCGAGCGAAGCGAGGGGAGAACGCTGCGTTGAGCGGCGCGGGGCACGAACACGACAGGAAACGGCGCGCCGTCTCACCGCGTCCGCCTCGAACGCAAAGTTAGACGTTCTTTGGTTTCTTGCCTTGTGCTGTGCCATGACCTGTGTGTTCGCTCAACGGCTCTTCACAGTGGTGAATGATCTCTTTCGTTTCCTTGTCTTCTACGACTTCGCTGTACTTGTCGTTATCTCGGTCAACACGGACGGATCGGTTTACCCACTTTCCGTTTTTGCGGAAGACCTCTTCACCGACCTTTGCTTCTAGAAACGGCTTGCCCTTTGGGCCATGACGCGCTTTCAGCCTTAGGCCGTCATGGGCAGTTATGCTGTCTGTTACTCGAACGTTGTACGCGCGAGATATTGACCCACAAGTAGGACATTGCTTCCGTTCTGCCTCTGAGGTGTTCGCAGGTTCGTCAATGTCTGCACCGCATTCGCCGCAAGTGACTGTCACCATATCGAGTCCGTTGAACGTCTAACAAGTTATTGAGTAGTTTTCTGGATAATATCAGTTTTTTACGATAAGTTCAAGGGAAAAATTAAATCAGGTTGACGTAACTATCTATTTAGCTTATACTTGAGACTTGGATAATATTCCATTTTGCATATTGGACTGTTTTCCGCTCAACATTATATGTTTCTTATCCCGGATGATATATTGACTCACTTTGATGCCGTCCTCAAAAAACGGGCGGTGCCTGATTCCAGCCACAAGGAGTATAAAAAGTGGCTCAGGTATTATCTTGATTTTTGCGGCAAGTACCCGCTTCCGGATTCCAATTCGGAACGCGTGAAGTTGTTTATCGATAAATTGCGGCAAAAGAAGCAAACACCTAAACAGCAAGAGCAGGCCGCACATGCCGTCTCACTCTTCTTTGAGTCACAAACAAAGAAGGACGTATCTCCAGTGCCGCAAGCGGCGCCGCCAACGGCGTCATCCCCCAACCCTTTGCCGCGTAAGCCGTGGCGCCTGTGGGAAGACGGCTATGCGAAGACCTCTGAATCTCCGGAATGGGACAAGGTTATCAGTGAGCTGGCGGCGGAGATCAAGACGCGGCATTACTCCAGTAAAACACTGAAGACCTACGCCCTGTGGGCGCGGCAGTATCAGCGCTTCCTGCGTCATAAACCTCCTCTTGACCTTTCCTCGACGGACGTAAAGGAATATCTCACCTATCTCGCGGTGGAATGTCATGTTGCCGCCTCGACACAAAATCAGGCGTTTAACGCCTTGTTGTTTCTTTTCCGGCATGTTCTTAAAAAAGACTTCGGTGACATGCGCAACGTCCCCCGGGCGAAGAAGTCGAAATATATCCCCGTGGTACTTTCCAGGCGGGAAATTGAGGCCGTTCTGGAGCATCTCTATTATCCCTACAATCTTGTGATCAAATTATTGTATGGCTGCGGGCTTCGCTTATTCGAATGCCTGCAACTGCGTGTGCAGAGTTTCAATCTCGACGAAGGTATTCTCACGATTCACGGTAAGGGCAAAAAAGACCGCACCGTGCCTCTTCCACAGGCAATCATACCGGAGCTGACGGCCCAGTTTGAGATTGTGAAAAAGCTCCATGACGCAGACCTCGCGGCAGGATACACAGGCGTATTTCTCGACGACCAGCTCGAAAAGAAATATCCATCAGCCGGCAAGGATTTCATATGGCAATGGTTCTTTCCGCAAAAGACGCTTACGCCGATTCCTGATAAGCAGGAGCTTCGACGGTATCATCTTCATGAAACACACGTCCAGCTGGCGCTTTACGAAGCAGTTCGCAGGGCAAAACTCACGAAGCGCGTCACCTCACACACCTTCCGCCACAGCTTCGCTACCCACCTTCTTCAGGCCAATTATGATATCCGGACGATCCAGACGCTTTTGGGACATAGCGACGTACGGACCACGATGATCTACACCCATTGCGTGCCGAGCAGGACGGTGAAGGAAGCGAAAAGCCCGCTGGATTTCTGAGGCTGAGACTCAAAGTCCCTTAGCCTTCCCCCCCCGCCTGGAATCAGCTTCCTGTAAAGTTTGCCCGGCAACTATTTCCACTGGAAAGTGACACTCCTATCAAGTGGCTGGACTGTGTTGACTCCAGGAAGAAGCGACACTCTATTTTTTCCCCAGCCCCTCAACCCTTTTGTCAAAAAAAAATCGCTTCTTGAATCCCTTCAGGCGCCGTTATTCTTGCTTGCATTTCTCGATCAGTGCATGGAAAGAGCGTTGCCAGGATTCTGAAAGGGCCGGCACTGCAAGGACCATTCTAATTCCCTCGCAATTCCTATTGTCATGATGGTAAATGTGGTTGGCAAACGCAACGGTTATGCCACGGGGGTCTCTTTCTTTCAAAACAAACGGACTGCCCTTTTCCACAATACCCTCCGTAATCACCCTGAAATAAAATCCTGTCCGACCCGAATCTCTTACAAGCCTTATCATATCGCTTCTGTCATACCGCGCTGCAAGTGTCTTGCAGGGCTGTCGCGGCTGGCTGACCTGGACAATCGCTGTTCCCAGTTGAAAAACATCGCCGATACAGATACCTTCTTCATGCAAACCGGAAACGGTCAGGTTCTCCCCGAAGGCAGCAGGCGGCAATTGAATTCCGAGCACTTCCTCCCAGTAAGGATAATGCTCCTTACTGTAAACGCAGACAGCCTTGTCCGCTCCCCCGTGATATCTTAGATCTCCAACTCCGTCGCCCTCGAACCCCAGTTTTTTCAGCCGTAGCGGCTTTGATACCGGACTCTTGCAGATCCCTGTCAGTATCTCTTTGCCGGAGAATACCTCTTTCTTCGGGAGACCAATGTTCAGTGATCCAATGATCATTCGTTATGGTAATACCTTCGGGGGATAATTTCAACTCAGTATTTTTCTGAATGAACAGAGAGGTAACTGTTTCCTGTAAAATAAAGCTATGGCTTTCAGGGTGAGCAGAGAGGATTTCGAAATACTTGCGGAAAAGGCGCTGGAAAGGCTGCCTGAAAAATACAAGAAATATTTTGCCAATATTGCGATCACCGTAGAAGATTATCCCGGGGAAGAAGACAGAGGACGGTTAGCCCCGAAGAAAGAACTCCTCCTCGGCCTTTTCTCCGGCGTGCCCTACCCGAAAAAGAGAGGGTTCTTTGAAATTCCCTATCCTTTGCCCGATAAGATAATCCTCTTCCAGAAGAATATCGAAACCATCTGCTCCAGTGAGGAGGAACTCATCGAACAGATCCAGGCGACCCTCATCCACGAAGTCGGCCACTACTTCGGCCTTTCAGAAGAGGATTTGAGGAAATATGAGAGATGATTGCAGGGATATGAAGATGAGCGCGATTATACCACTGGTGTTTTACTTGAGCATTGTAAGGGCGATGTCCGCCACGACAGCGAGGATCGAAAACAGAAATATTATGGCGTAGTTTACGTCCTCAAGGGAAGATTTGATGGAGAGCAGGAGATATGCCAGCGCCTCCCTGTCTTCTTCCGTGAGCGCTGCCCCGGACCGGACTTTTTCTATCAATTCAAATTCCTCCACTGCCTTTTTCCTTTTTTTGGTGATCTTGTAGCGGTAGAGGAAAAAAAAGAAATATCCAAAAACTCCCAGATACCATACCGGCCTCACCCACGAGGGCTCCAGGTGCTGGAATATTATTATCGCCCTGAAGGCTATGGAGGAAACAAGCCCCAGCAAAAAAAAACCGTAGATGATGTATTTCGGGAACAATACAGGTTTATTGGCTGACATGACAGAGAAATTTTAACATGAAAGGCATTTTTTATGAGGAAGCCGACGACCAGGACCGCGGAAAGCGTGATAAACAAGCCCCTCATCTCTTTGCCAACCCCTCAGACCTTTTATCAAAAAGAGCTCTCTGCATTTTCTGTTTTGAGGATTTTCTGCGAATAAGGTAAAATCTGACTGTATGAAACGGTATACTACGATTCATCCCCTGTTTATGTCGTTCTATTCAAAGGCCCTCTACCAGGATGTGGGAAGGAACTGGAAAAAGGTCTCTCTCCTGTACCTCTTTCTTCTGCTTGCGGTCTGTTCGATCCCCATAGTGTTCAGGGTCCATTCCGCTGTCTCTGATTATCTCCAGCACGAAGCCCCGAAAATCGTGAAGCAGGTACCTGTGATCATCATTGACAAGGGCGTTGCATCAGTAAATGAAGAGATGCCATACATCATAAAAGATCCCGAAAGCAGCGCGCCCCTCATCATCATCGACACCACAGGCAAGACTGATTCCCTGAAGGGGAGTGATGCCGTTATCCTGCTCACAAAGACAAAACTCTTCTTCAGGAGAAGCGCCAGGGACACAAGAACCCTTGACCTTTCCGAAATCGACACCCTCACCATTGATCAGGCAAGGGTGTACGACTGGATCGAGACGTTCCTGGACTATTTCATCTTTGTGTTCTATCCCTTTGCCCTCTTCTTTTCTTTCTTATTCCGTTTAGTGGAAGCCCTGATATTCGGCGCCATAGGAATGCTTTTTGCGAGAAACATGCAGGTTCCACTCCGGTACCAGGCAACTCTGAGCCTCGCCCTCGTATCCATGACTCCGGCCATTATCCTTGACACTTTGTACAATTATGGAGACATCAACATCCCTTTCTGGTGGATCATCAATTTCCTCATTGCGATGGGATACCTTTTCTTTGCCGTGAAGGCGAATGCTGAACATGCGGGTCTTGAGGCGGGTGCATGACTCGCTCCTGTCAGGGGACTTCTGTCTGGACTTTTGACTGAAATACGGAGATAATGAATCGTAGGGATGAAGGAGGTGAATCCTTTGCCGAACAGGCAACAT
>JBFLXP010000239.1:0-5142 GCA_040757315.1 Nitrospirota bacterium | reverse complement strand
TTAAGACCGGCAATGCTGAAAAAGGAATACTGGAAAAGACAAAAGAGGGGCAGCATGACAGCGTCGTAAAAACAGGTGAGTCTTTAAGCTCAATATTCTCCGGCAGCAATAACGATAAAGGTAATACCGTAGTAGATGGTCTGAATGGCAGACTTCATAAAATCCGTATGGACAGAGAAGACAAGATTATTAACTGGTTGAAGAAGGTTGCATCAGCCAGGCGCGAGGAATCCATTCTGAAGCAGGAAAGTACTTCAAAGACATTCTCTGTTCCTAAACCGGGCGGATCGAAGGAATTTGAGGTCATAGGGATTCCCTTGAAAGATCCGGGGTTTTATGTGGTTGAAATGGAAAGCGAAGCGCTCGGTTCCGTTCTTCTTGGAAGGCAGGCCCCTATGTACGTGCCTGCTGCTGCTCTGGTCACAAATCTATCAGCTCATTTCAAATGGGGCAAGGAATCTTCGCTGGTATGGGTTACAACTCTCGATAAAGCCGTCCCTGTCAAAGGAGCATCTGTTACCATCACTGATTGTAACGGGAACCTTGTATGGGAAGGTAAAACCGATGGAACCGGAGTGGCCGCTATAAAAATCAAACTCCCTGACGAATCAAACCTCCCACATTGTACCTCTGATTATAATTACGGCGAATCCTGGCAGACACTCGGTGGCATCAACTACGGCCTCTTTGTCTTTGCCAGATCCGGCAAAGATATGACCTTTGTTCATTCAAGCTGGGACAATGGCATCGAGCAATACAGATATAATCTTCCGGGTGCATCGTCTCAGCTTAATAATATTGCACATACTATTTTCGACAGGACTTTACTCAGGGCAGGAGATACCGTTCATATGAAGCATATTATGAGAAAGCACGTGATGGAAGGCTTTTCTCTTATTTCGGACACGGAGTTGCCGAAGGCTGTGCTGATACTTCACGGAGGAAGTTATCAGAGATATACATTCCCGGTTGTGTGGGACGCAAATGGAATTGTCGAGACGGAATGGAACATTCCCAAAAATGCAAAGCTCGGAGAATATGAAGTGTATCTCCTGAAGAATATGCCTGCTAAATCCACAGAAAGAACCGATACCGGAGGGCATCAGAACGGAGATGAGGAATACTTCTACCCTGACGGCTGGAGTTCAGGTTCATTCAGGGTTGAGGAATTCAGAATTCCGCTCATGAAAGGCATTATTCAGCTGCCGAAAGAACTGCTAATAAGCGCTGAAAATGCCGATATCGATCTAAGTGTCTCATATCTGTCGGGAGGAGGCGCGGTCAATGCGCCTGTAAAACTTCGAAGCAGGGTTCAGCCTAAACCCATCCGTTTTGATGATTATGAATCTTTCATTTTCTCAAACGGTGTGATTAAAGAAGGCATAACCAGAAGGAGCGATTTTGAAGACACAGAGGAATTTCAATCAAAAAAGAAACAGGATCAATTACAGACCAGCGACTTGATACTCGACGGCACCGGGAGTTTGAGGACAAAAATAACAAATTTGCCCCATACTAAAACTCCACATGACTTGTATATGGAGCTTGAATTCAGTGACCCTAACGGTGAAGTACAGACGGTGTCAAAGAGCATACCGCTCTGGAATTCAAAGCTTAACATCGGGATCAAACCTGACTCATGGTCATCGTCAAAGGAAGCATTAAAATTTCACGTGCTTGTCCTTGATACATCCGGCAAATCTGTTTCAGGCGCGATGGTCAGTACCGATCTTTTCCAGAGAAAATATTATTCCCATAGAAAGAGGCTCGTCGGAGGGTTCTATGCATATGAACATGTGACCGAGATAAAGCGGATCGGCAGCCTGTGTGAAGGGATGACGGATTCGAAAGGGCTATTGATATGTGAGGCGCAATCTCCCGTTTCAGGAAATGTCATAATTCTGGCAAGCACAATCGATGACGCCGGGAATGTATCAGCGGCGAACCAGGATGTTTGGGTTGCGGGGGAAGATGAATGGTGGTTTGATGTCTCTGACAGCGACAGGATCGACCTTCTTCCGGAAAAGAAAAAATACGAACCGGGAGAGACCGCAACGTTTCAGGTAAGAATGCCTTTCAGGGAAGCTACCGCGCTTGTAACAGTCGAGAGGGAAGGCGTCATGACGAGTTCCATTCAGAAGCTTTCCGGAAAAATGCCGGTTATCAAGGTCCCGATTAAAAACAATTACGCTCCGAATGTTTTTGTTTCGGCCCTTGTTATACGCGGTCGCGTGAAGGATTATCAGCCGACGTCAATGGTAGATCTCGGGAAACCGGCATTCAAGCTCGGCATTGCCGAAATCAATGTCGGTTGGAAAGCGCATGAGCTCAAGGTGAAGGTCTCGGCGGATAAAGCGGTTTACAAGATAAGAGAAAAGGCACATTTAAAAATAAAGGTGATGAGTAATGACAGAAGTGTCCCTCCAAAAGGCAGCGAAGTGGCGGTTGCGGCAGTTGATGAGGGCCTCCTTGAGCTCAAACCAAATAAGAGCTGGGATCTGCTTGAGGCCATGATGGGAAAAAGGGGTTACGAGGTCAAAACATCCACTGCTCAAATGCAGGTAGTCGGAAAGAGGCATTACGGTCTTAAGGCGCTTCCGCAGGGAGGCGGAGGCGGAAGACAGATCACGAGAGAACTGTTTGATACGCTTCTTTTATGGAAGGGCCGAGTTCCGCTAAATGCAAAAGGAGAGGCCGAGATTGATATACCTCTGAACGATTCATTGACGAGCTTCAGGATCGTTGCCGTTGCCAATGGGGGCACGGGTCTGTTCGGCACAGGTAAGACAATCATACGGACTACGCAGGATGTGATGATTTTTTCAGGCATTCCGCCTCTTGTTCGGGAAGGCGACAAGTTTGCAGCATCGTTTACGATAAAAAATTCATCAGACAAGGCAATGGATTTGGAAGTTTCAGCCAATATAAAAGGTTTTCGGGGGAATCAGCCGGCAAACGTCTCTGTATCTCTGTCACCGGGTGAGGCAAGGGAAATGGGCTGGGATAATATTGTGCCTTTAGGGGTCGATGCTTTAACCTATGAAATAACCGCGAAAGAGAAAAAAGGAAAAGCACGGGACAGCCTTTCGGTAAAGCAAAAAGTTGTCGAAGCCGTTCAAGTCAGGACTTTTCAGTCAACGATTACCAGGATAGAAAAAAACGTCAATATAACTGTTGAAAAACCACGTGAGGCTTTACAGGGAAAAGGGGGAATCTCCGTCTCGCTGTCGCCCAAGCTTGCTGATAAACTTGAAGCTGTCACGTGGTATATGGAAAGATACCCATATACCTGCATGGAGCAGAAAGTATCGCAGGCAATTGCACTCAGAGACGAAGGGCGCTGGAAATCGGTTATAGCGGAGTTGCCGTCTTTTCTTGATTCAGATGGTCTTGTTAAATATTTTCCGAAGATGCTTCGCGGCAGTGATGTTTTGACATCTTACATAATATCCATTGCAGATGAAGCCGAATGGACAATTCCTTCGGATTTAAGGAACAGGATGGAAGAAGGTTTAAGCGGATTCATAAATGGAAGGGTAATAAGGTATTCATCACTTCCAACCGCGGATCTCTCTTTACGGAAGGTCGCTGCAATTGAAGCCCTGTCCCGAGGAGGCAAGGCGTATCCTGAGAATCTTGACTCAATTTCCATTGAACCCAACCTCTGGCCGACATCCACTGTCATCGACTGGATAAATGTGCTTCTGAGAATGAACGATCTGATAGAGCGCGATACGAGGCTTAAAGAAGCGGTACAGGTATTGAGGTCTCGGCTTAATTTTCAGGGAACTGCGATGTCTTTTTCAACCGAGCAGTCCGACTGCTTATGGTGGCTCATGACATCGGCGGATGTAAACGCTGTAAGGAGCCTCCTCACACTGCTTAATTTTGACTCATGGAATGAAGATATGCCGAGACTCGTCAGAGGGGTGTTGAGCAGACAATCCCGCGGGATATGGAATACTACAACAGCGAATGCATGGGGTGTGCTCGCAATGGAGAAATTCTCAAAGAAGTTTGAGTCGGTATCTCCGGCAGGCAAAACATTTTCATCGCTTCAAGAGGTGACTAAATCAATTGAATGGAGCAATCATCCTGAAGGCGGAAATATTATATATGACTGGCCTGTGAGCAGGGAAAACCTCAGCCTTTCTCATGATGGGACCGGGACGCCGTGGGCGATTGTCCAGAGCCTTGCGGCGATTCCGCTTAAAGAGCCTTTTTCAAGCGGATATAAAATCAGCAAGTCCATTATTCCTGTTGAGAAGAAATTGAAAGACAAATGGAGCAGGGGCGATGTTGCGAGGGTGAGACTTGAAATTGAGGCACAGACCGATATGACATGGGTTGTCGTCAATGACCCTATTCCTGCAGGCTCGATTGTCCTTGGTTCGGGACTTGGAAGGGATTCACGTATGTTGACGGATGACGAAAAGAAAACAGGATGGGGGTGGCCCGCTTTTGAGGAAAGGTCTTTTGAAGGATACAGGCTTTATTATGAATTTGTTCCAAAAGGCAAATGGGCGGTTGACTATACAGTGAGATTCAATAACGACGGGGTATTCAGTCTGCCGGGAACAAAGGTTGAGGCGCTCTACTCTCCTGAGATGAGGGGAGAGCTTCCGAATGACAGTTTGGAGATACTGAAGTGAAGAAACTGATGCTTGTAATCATTTTTATTTCAATCTCAACCAGCGCCTACGCCGTACAATCGTTTCAACAGACAAAAGATTCTTATAAAATATCAGAGGCTCTTTTATTAGACAGGAATGGCAAGGTGATTCACGAACTGCGTGTAGATTTAAACGGCAGGCGGCTCGACTGGACAGAGATTAAAGATATCTCACCTGCCTTGATAAACGCTGTCATCAGCTCGGAGGACAGGAGGTTTTACCGTCATCACGGAGTCGACTGGCTTGCGGTTCTTTCCGCGACCTTCAGCAACCTTGCAGGCGGACCGAAAAGGGGTGCAAGCACGATTACAATGCAGCTTGTTTCCATCCTTGAAAATAGATTAAAGCCCGGAAAAGCAAGGCGGACTATCAGGCAAAAGTTGGAGCAGATGATGAGCGCAAGGCAGCTTGAAAAAGAATGGACAAAGGAAGAAATCATCGAGACATATTTAAACCTGATCACATTTCG
>JBFLXP010000238.1:0-5163 GCA_040757315.1 Nitrospirota bacterium | reverse complement strand
CTTCTAAATGCACTGTATGTATTCCAGGGGAAAGTAGTCTCAAAGGAAAGGCTCGCACAGGAAGCCTGCGAGATTGAGATTGATATATTGGGTGAACCGATAGGCAAGCAGGATCAGTATGCAGCAGCATATGGCAATATCAATCATATTCAGTTCAATCGCGATGAAACTGTCGCGGTAACTCCTATACTGCTCACTGAATCTGCAAAAATGAAACTCGAAAATTCTCTTTGCTTGTACTATGCGGGGGGAAAGAGGAGTACACGGGAAATCCTTACCGAGCAGAGAGACAATATCTCGCGGAAGGATAAATTTGAGAATTTAGAAAAGATCGTTTCTCTAGTTGACGCCCTGAGAGACGCGCTCCATGAAGGGAGAATTGATGACGTGGGCGAAATATTACATAGGGGATGGCTGTTTAAGAAAGATTTGGCAAGTGGAATTTCTAGGAGAGATATTGATATTTTATATAACAGAGCGATGGAACGAGGCGCAAAGGGAGGTAAGCTTTTGGGGGCTGGCGGAACAGGATTTTTATTGATCTATTCTGAAAACCACGAGAGTTTAAAAAAATATCTCGGCCGCAGAACTCTACCATTCCGTCTTGATCGAGAAGGCACAAAGATACTATTTTACGAGTAAGGAGAAATTGTTATGCCAGCAGCTTTCTTAACTAATTACGTGAGAGAACTCAACAATATTGTCATGCAAATTAACCTGAAGGAATTTGAAACTTTCATCGAGGAATTGCTGTCAGCATTTGAAAGACAATCGCAGATATTTATCTTCGGCAATGGAGGCAGTGCAGCTACCTCTTCTCACTTTGCATGTGATATTAATAAGGGTGTTAGTTACGGAAAAGACAGGAGATTTAAAATAATATGTTTGAATGATAATTTGCCTATCATTATGGCATATGCAAATGATGTCTCCTATAACGATATCTTTGTAGAACAGTTGAAAAATTTCATGAATGAAGATGATCTATCAATCGGTGTATCAGGCAGCGGAAATTCAATAAATGTTCTCAAAGCTATAGAGTATGCCAATAACAATGGAGGAAAGACGTTTGGTGTCTGCGGATATGGTGGAGGCAGATTGAAAGAGATATCACAAAAATCTATAGTAATCCAAAGCAATGATATGCAGAAAGTGGAAGATCTCCTTATAATTATTTTTCATTGTGCAATGCAATATCTTATCAATAATATTATTTATTGAAATAAGAGGAAAAGATGCGTTCTTCTGAATTGAAAGAAACAGAATAAGAATCAGGGACACTCCCCCGAATTAATCAGGAGCAGCCGAAGAAGACCATCTACCGCATGGCCCTTGTTCCGGAGTTTCTTGTGAGAACGATAATACAGATGGTGAAACGGTAAATGGGTGAATAGGTGAAAAGGGGAAGAGAGGTGGGGAGATGGGGAAATATGGAAAGGGCAATGTGAAACGGTCACGGGATATGAAATACGTTTATTGCATTTGCACTTCATCTTCTATATTATAAAGAATAAACGAGATGGCGATTGCCAACAATTTTCAGATATAGAGGGTATAGGTTTTTCTTTTTCTCAAACGAAGGCTATGAACCAAAGCATATTCATGTGAGGAAGAATGCCGAGACGGCAAAGTTTTGGTTAGAACCTGAGGTAATTCTGGCATATTCGTATGAAATGAGTCCTTCTGAATTAACAGAAATAGAAGGCATCATAAGGGAGAAGAAGGAAACTTTTAGGGAGGCTTGGAATGTATACTTCGGAAGCGGTAGCGGCGGCTAAAAGAGTCTGGTTTGATAATGAGAACATGTGGTTGGAATTAACAGATGGCAGACAGTTGTCCGTCCCGTTGGCGTATTTCCCCCGTCTGTTACATGCTACAGCGGAACAGCGGCAGAATTATGAGATGAGCGGCGGCGGAACCGGCATTCACTGGGAGGAAATCGACGAAGATATAAGCGTTAGCGGCTTGCTTTTGGGCATTGGAGATAGAACAAAAGTGAGAGCAGCATAACCTCAATTTGAGAACCCATCATAACAGGATAAATAACAGAAATTAAGAAAAATCAGGGACACTTCCCGGAATTAATCCCCAGCAGCCGAAGAAAACCATCTACACAACGATCGGTAAAATGCTCGGGAAACTGATTAAAATTCGTTCTTCCCAAAACCCAAAACCCATAACCCCTGACCTATGACCAAAGCCGGACGGTTCGAGGAACAAGGAGCGAGGATCGAGGAGCAAGGCTACTCATTATCTCACTACTTACCACTTCTCCACTTCACCTGCATTACGAAGAGATGGGAAGCGCTTGACATGGAAAGTTGGTTATACTATATTGAAAGGTAAGAAAAATTATAGGAGTATAACTATGCAGTATATTTTAAAAGTGTCGCCAAAAGGTCAGGTGACCTTGCCTAAGAAACTGAGGGAGGGGCTTGGGGTCAAGGATTTTATCGAAATCAAGGTCAAGGACTATGAAGGCATTTTAAAAAAGCCTGAAAAGTCTACGGAGGAGCTTGCGGGATGTTTTAAAAAATATACGCTAAGAAAGAGAATACCGTTGGAGAAGGCTGTTGAGAAAGCAATAAAGATGACTGCCCGTGAAATTGCCCAAAAAAATAATTGATGCCAATGTGATTCTGAGGTTTCTCCTCGCGGACGATGAGAAACAGTTTTTGAAAGCAAAGGCGTTTATCCAGAAACTTGAATATGGAGAAGACGAAGCTCTTCTTGCTGAAATTGTTTTTGCAGAAGTTGTGTGGGTCCTGCATAAAGTCTATGATATTCCGAGGGAGGAGATTTCTGAAAAGCTTTCAAAATTGATAAATTACAACGGGATAAAAACAATTTTCAGCAAAGAAGTTTTTATGGAGAGCCTGAGGTTATATCCTGTCCATTCGATGGATATACAGGACATTTTTCTTGCTGTGATTTCAAAGGCGAAAGAATGCTCGATCATAACATTCGACAAGACTGACTTTAGGAAATTAGAGGTCGATTTCATCGAGCCTTGACATCACAGCATTCACCGATTCACCGTAACGCCATTCACCGCTTGTAATTATGCTCAAACGCCTCTTTGACATCTTCCTGTCCGGTATCGGCCTTATAGGCTCATCCCCCCTCTGGCTTTTTTTTTCTCTCGCAATCAAACTTCAGGACGGAGGTCCGGTCTTTTACGCCCAGGAGCGGGTGGGGAAGGGCGGAAGGATATTCAGAGCGCTGAAGTTCCGGTCCATGGTCAGGGACGCGGAGAAGAACACGGGGCCGGTCCAGGCTGTCGAAAACGATCCGCGCGTTACAAGAGTCGGCAGGATTCTCAGGAAGACCGCCATGGACGAACTGCCCCAGTTATGGAATATTTTCAGAGGTGACATGAGCTTTGTCGGACCCCGCGCCCTCAGGCCGAAAGAAAAAGAAGTCCACGGCAATCCGGGCGAGCAGGAGATAGAAAAAGTCGCAGGTTACTACGAGCGGCTGAGGATTCGCCCGGGTCTGACCGGTATAGCTCAGGTCTATCTCCCATCCGATGCTCCGCGCTGGAAGAAGTTCGAATACGACATCCGGTACATCAACGAACAGTCCTTCCTTTTCGACCTCAAGCTGATCTTCCTGTCCTTCTATATAACCTTCAGGGGAAAGTGGGAGAGCAGGGAGAAGAAGATATAACAAATAGCTCATAGCTCATAGTTTACATCTCATGGCAAATGAATATCTTTTCCTTTTTTCGGTTATTGTCCAAGCTGTGAGCTATAAGCTAAGAACCATGAGCCATGAGCTATGAACTACTATGAAGATTGCCATTCTCGGTTCCCGCGGAATTCCCGTCAATTACGGCGGATTCGAAACCCTTGCAGAGGAACTATCCACACGCCTTGCGGAAAAAGGGCATGATGTAACGGTCTACTGCTGCGGACCTTATTCAACAATAGATGACAGGCGCTACAGAGGCGTAACAAGGATCGTCCTGCCCACTGTCCGGACAAAAGTCCTGGAGAAGCCCGTCTTTGCTATCTTTTCCCTCCTCCACTCATCCTTCCGGAAATTCGATGTCATCCTGATGCTCGGTGTCAGCGTCTCTTTTTTCTGCTTCATACCGCGCGTATTCGGAAGGAGAGTCGTCATCAACATAGACGGACTCGAGTGGCAGAGGAGAAAGTGGGGAAGGGTGGTATCGTCAATTCTGAAATTCGAAGAGAGAATGGCCGGAGTTCTCGCCGACGCAGTCGTGACCGATTCCCGGTGGGTAAAGAAATACTACAAGGAGCGGTACGGAAAGCATTCATTCTATATTGCCTACGGCGCGGAAGCGGCAAATCATCCGGCGGGCGATACGTTGAAAAAATATGGACTGAAGAAAAACGGCTACATCCTCTACGTCAGCCGCTTCGATCCGGAAAACAACGCCCTCATGGTCAGGGAAGCTTATGACGGCATTCGGAACCCGTCGAAGAAACTCGTCATGGTCGGCGACGCTCCCTATGCGGACGAATATATAAGACAGGTGAAAGACACCCGAAATCCGGACATCATCTTCACAGGTTATCAATACGGGGATGCATATAAGGAGCTGCTTTCAAATGCCTATTACTACGTCCAGGCCACCGAGGTCGGAGGGACGCATCCCGCCCTTGTCGAGGCCATGGCCGCGGGAAACTGCGTACTGGCCAATGATGTGCCGGAGCACAGGGAGGTTTTGAAAGATGCCGGAGTGTATTACATTGGTGAGGATCAACTTCGGGAAAAGATGAGCGAACTCATGACGGACTCTTCGGGGGTTGAAGAAAAGGGAAAGGCGGCCGGAAAGATCGCGGCTGAAAAGTATTCCTGGGAGAAGGTTACGGATGAATATGAAAAGCTGTTTAAAAAGACGGTGAATTGGTGAATCGGTGAATGGGTGAATTGGTAAATAGGTAAATAGGGGAAATGGGTACCGCTTTACCATAACGCCATTCACCATAATGCTATTCACCATTTCTTAAAGATGGAATTAAGGGCTGAAGAAAAGGTTGTCTTGTATCTGTCGGTCTTAAATCCGGCCGGCAGCTTGATCGGCGAAATCAGAGACCTGTTGCAGGACGGGAGTGAGGCTCTCGATTTCGGGTGGATCTTCGATTGCGCCGTGAAAAATGAAGTTGCGCCTTTTCTTTACCACAATCTTAA
>JBFLXP010000237.1:0-5200 GCA_040757315.1 Nitrospirota bacterium | reverse complement strand
ATCAACCTTGGGACAATCTTCTACCGTTACCCTTGTTCCACGTCTGCCCGATCCGTAGCCGCCCATGTTCACTCCCGGTAATCATCTAAGGGGAAACCGCTTTATGATTTAGGAAAATCTGTGATCGATACCAGTCCCCTTCACTCTGTTAATTCCCGGTTCTATCTCCTCAGCATAATATCGTCTCAAAAATGATGAATTGGGGAAAGACACAAGCCTTGGTTGATTATTTCCCCCAGAGACTCCAGGAAGGCTCTGGGGAGCAATAGAAGGCATTTTCAATCATCGACCTCACCCCGGTATGGCATATATCCATAGAGAGGACACATCGGCATGAGACAATCGACCTTTCCATCGGCGTAATCTCCCATGCAGTCATAGCACCGTGCCCTGATCGCCTGCCCTCTCTGTAGCGGATTACCTTCAAGGTGTCCGATCAATTAATTCCGCCCTCTGGCCTTCATCCCATATTTTTTGATTTCGCTGATCCGCTGTTCCATCTGTCCGCTCACGCTATTCCTTCGACCTGTCATGTTACCTCCTTTACACCCAGCTTCTTCCGGTACGCCCTCACCGGCATCTCGTTATCATCCACCTCGATCAGGTTATGACCCGCATCGTATGCTGCTTGTAGGAGCTTATCCCACTGTCCGGGGCTCATGGTGACGGTGACGCCGGCACGCCCATCCAGAAATTCCGCCATAATCCCCTTCAAGTCGATTTTATTTAATTTCGGTCGTTTCATTTTTCATTTCCTCCGGTGATTGTCGGGGGGGGGACATACCGGGACACCCCTTTAGGGTGTTGTCCCGTTTTGTCCCGGTACACCTCGGGACAATGTCCCGGTTTGTCCCGTTTTGTCCCCGTCTACCGTTTCCAGTAAAATCCGCCAAAGAATGCAACGGCGTCCAGATCCATCAGGGCGGTTCGAGCTCGCCTGAATGCTTTCTTTTTTGCTTCCGTTTTTCCATCCGATATGCCCAGATCATAAGCCGCCTTCCTCCATTCATCTTCATGGGCGACTACGGCTGGCCGATCCTCTTCGGGAATATGGTTCATCAATTCGCCGCTGGGTGGTTGGCCGTGGTCCCGAAGTGCCTTATCGAGGGCATTAAAGGCGATTCGATTTGCTCCGGTGAATTGTGGCCGCTTCGCCTTAGTCGCCAGGGTAAATGGGTCTAGTACGGGTACCAGTGATGAGAGTTCGTCCCCATCATCATTGAGGTGGCCGGTCCCTTGAATCGCCAGGTTGAAACACATGTCGGCGGGCGGTTCATCATCTTTCTGGCGCTCGCAGTGGATCACAGCGGCTCGGTTGTGAGGTTTCTGCACGCCGATTAGAACATCTGTTGCACCGGTCAATGCAAGGGCTCCGCGTGGGCCTCGGGCTTCATCCTTTCCCGTATGATGGACCAGTGCAATCTGAGCGTGGCCGGTTTCTTCGGAGAGGCGGGCGCAGGCGTTTACTACTTTTCCCATGTCGCTTGTGGAGTTCTCGTCCCCGGTCATGGACCTTGCGAGGGTGTCAATGACTATAAATCCGACGGGAGGCTCCGGTAATTGCGTTAGTGCTTCGATGAGCACATCAAGCTCCCTTGGTATGTCTATGAGACACGGCAGGGGCAATATCGTAAAGAGGTCAAGCTCATCTGAGTTTAGGCCGTGATACGCCAACCACGCCTTCTCCCGTTTCAAAATACCTGATTGTCCTTCGGCTGCAATATAAACCACCCGACATTGTTTAACCGGATGTCCATGCCAGTCGAGGCCCGTTGCAATACTGAGCGCAACGTCAAGGGCAATGAACGACTTGTATGTGTCGGGTGGCCCGAAGATTTCAATGAGTCGAGCGGATTCTGGAATCCACTTTTTAACGGTCCACCTTAGAGACAACAGCCGTTGAAACTGTTCCTCTATTGCGAAGCCACCGGTAATCATTGCGGCGGCGAATCTGTTTGTTTGCCCGTCGGCCTCTCGTGCCTGTTGTTCAAACTCATTCAGCATATCGGTCTCCCTTCAGGCGACAGCCATAACAACCGCTGGTATGCCCCCTTTTCTTCTCGGTAATGGCCCGGCAGCCTGCTCAGGCGTGACGGATTGCTGCATGCTGTATCTACCCCCATCGGGGTCAGTATCTGATCGTACAAGCGGCACTCGATGTGTGTTGTCCATTGATCTGGAGTCTCAACCTTGGCCATTTTTTGAACGTCCAGCCATGCATGGATACTCTTTCCACCCGAGTCGATAAGTGCGACGATGGGCAGCACGACGGCGGACCAGAAGCGGATCTGATCTGCACAGGGAAGGTCATCAAATTCAACCACGCAGTACAGGTGTTTCAAGACAGTATTGTCGCTTCTGAAAGATGATTTTCCGTCTTTCGTCGTACCTTCCTGCCCCGACAGTGGATTAGGGATGATATGAGGTCCGGTTTTGCCACCGACATGCAGGAAGGTGATCCTGTCTGCAACCGTCCGGATGGTCTCGCCGATGATTCCCGGCTGTACTCGGTCACCGATGAAAAGCCAGTCGGTTGGTTCGTAGAGAGTTTCGAGGAGGAGCACCGCGTCGTTTTTTGGTTCATCCCAGAGGCGAAGGGGTGACGCTTCCCAGAGGTCGGCTTCATCCGAAATCTTTGCGCTGTCGATGATCCGTTTTCGCGCCGCTGCGCCATTCTGAACAATCGGTACCGGTCGTGGCCGTGGCGTGAACGTGCCGCCCTGGTGGTCAGATAGTGCCTTATTGATCGCGTCCGTGATCTCATGGTCAGAGATTCGCCGTTTGCCCTGGGGGAGGGAGCGCCGGATGTCTGTAAAGATTTGATCTACGCTCAGACCTGCAATGATGCCGAGATTAGCGACTCTCAGTTCGTGAGGATGGGCACCGCCACCGCCAGGGGTGGGGAAGTTTATCAGGGCTTCTTGATAGCGAGCTGTGGCGGTCATCGCTCATTCTCAAAGGTGATCCGCCGCCCCTCCATGAATGAAAGAACGTCTTCCAGCTTATAGCGGATAGACCGCCGCCCTACTTTGAGATAGGGAAACCCCCGCCTAAGGTGTCTCTCGTTTCTGAGGGTACTGACCGCCCTACCTGTGATCACCGCCACTTCCACTTCATTCAAAAAGGGTTTCTTCAGAAGCTCGCCTATATTTTCCATCGATACAACCTCCCAAAAGTGATTTCTTGATACGCGTGAGTATTATATCAGCGGAAATTTAATAATCAATAGTAATATCAATTACTTGTGTAAATTATGCCCTTCGACAAAAAGAGGCTCACCTTTGTTGATTTTCAAATGATTATAGATAGATGACTTGATATTTTAGAGGAAAGTAGTTTCGGGTAGCGAATTCAACGGGGAGGTTACATATCGTCTTTCTTGATTCTTACGAGAAAATTATCCGGTAGTCTTGATTTTTCTGGCGTCTTTGCAGCTATGTTCGATAGGCTTATGCGAAAAGTGTCAAGGCTGATACAATCTAAAATTGATGCCGGACCGCAACGAGGTAACTTTGGACATCGTTTACATACGCTCCCTTGTGGCATCAAACGGAATAGGGCAAACAGGGCCGCCATGTAGTAGAAAGGCCGTCCCGTTTCGCTTAAGAGGGCTTTCAATAGGGGGATTTTTGTGTCGAGATAGGGGCGGTGTTTAGTTCCGGACAGACGACTTCGGTATAGGGGATCATCTTCGATAGCACCTCTGCGGATGAGTATGCCAAAGCTTCGCTTACGCATCTTAAGCTGCTTTGATTCTCTTTCCTTTGCTGGTTCAGGATGCCGCACCTTCGTTTTCTTGATGCGGTCCACCAACCTCTTTATCTGTCGTACCCTGCTTCTCCATACGGCTTCCCATGCTCGCTCATCATGCTTTATATATGTAATTATATTGGATAAATGCCAAACATTCACGCCATCTTTCACCAGGCAGTCATAAAGGATCTCCGCCTCTTTGATACGGGCCTCGGTCTGCTCGAATTCATCAGTGGTAGGTGGTAATGGCAAAGGCGGGCGATGCCTCGCTGGGCGTTTGAAATTGTCGATGATCCGGATGTCTCCAGAAAGGCTCTTGTATTTCCTCACACCTTTCCCTCACGCAGCCCATATGAATCCTGGAAAGCGAGAGAGGGGTTCCTCTCGCTTATCGATCCAGTTCATGACGCCAGACCTATCCCCGGTTTCAAAATTTATTTATGCACCTGCCGCGGCGTCCTCTTGATTCTTTGCCTGTCCTGCTCGTTCGATAATGTTTCCCGCCAGGTCGGACGCATTTCTCAAGGTCTCGTCTCTCAAGTGAGCGTATCTTTGCGTCATCATGGGTGATTTGTGGGTCATAAGCTTCTGCAAGGTGTACATATCGACCTTCCCGGAAGAGGCCAGCATTGAAGCGAAGACATGACGCAGCCCGTGAAACGGTCGGAAGTCGGACGGCAAGCCCGCCGCCTTGCGGATCACCCGCGCCCGCTTGTTGATCACGTTTGTGAATGGTTTGCCTTTCTCCCTGATAAAGACATACTCTGCCTTCTCGGGGTAGTTTTCCAGAATGTTCCGAGCTGGATCGTTCAAAGGGATCTTCTGACTCGGTCCGCCTTTCGGATCGCGGAGCGTGATGAACCCCCGGCTAAAGTTAATGTCCGCCCATTTCAGCTTGAGCAATTCACCGCGCCGCATACCGGTGAAGAGTGCAAGATGAAGCATCGTAGCCGCCTCTCGGTCTGTCGATTCGTCTATGGCCTTCAAGAGGTTTTTCAGTTGATCCGCTGAAAGATCCTCTGTTCGCTGGTTGTCAACCCGTGGCATTTCGATCTTGAACCCGATCTCCTGGCATAGCTGCTTTTTCACACCGAAGTTGCACAGCCGTTTTAACAGCGCCAGAACGTGCTTGACGGTTTGGGGTGCAAGCTTCTTCTTCAAGAGGTTGACCCTGATCCGGTCCACGTCCAACTGATGAAGCTCAGAGGGTGCTTTATCGCCAAACTTCGGTTTGAGGTATTTGTCAAAACGGTATCCATCGCACTTGATGGTGAGTGAGTCTGGCTTTTGTGCCTTATACTCATCCCATAGCTTTGATATCGTCAGCCTTCCCGCCTCCGCTAACTTCGCCGCCTTTGCCGCCTCTCGCCTCTCGATATTAGAAAGTGCCTTTCCTCTTAGCCGGTCGGCCCTTATGCCTGCCGCTCTGGCTTCTGTCATGTCATCG
>JBFLXP010000236.1:0-5200 GCA_040757315.1 Nitrospirota bacterium | reverse complement strand
GAACATGGGAACGATTTTGTCTTTCATGCGCAATTCCGTGTCCATGAAGAAGATGCTTATCTCAGGGGAAAGGTCATCGATTCGGTCAAAGTAAGCCGATATCTCACTCTGATAGATCTGCTTTGGGGGCGAAGACTTCACTTCCATATACAGGATGGACCCATCCACCTTTGCGACGAGGTCGTAATCGCCACCCACTTTCGGCCGCTTGAATCGTATGCCCCAGACAGCCTCTGCTTCGAATTCCCTCCTGAATATCTCGGCCGCGAACCACTCCAGAGTCTCGCCGAAGCTCTTTATCGGACTGCGGATGAGTCCGAATCCTCCCGGTACCTTCTCGATAAGACCAATGCTTTCCATGTAACCCAGATAATGTTTCGTGACCTCTTCGGTTGCATATCGAGCGACCTGTTCAAGTGTGAAGGACCTCTGATGTTTGATAACATCACGGAGAAACAGGCGGAAGGAGTATCTCTTGAGCATCTCATAGAATCCGTCAATGTATTTTTCGTCGGGAAGGAGCAGGTCGTCGGAGGGCTCCTTTCTGAAGATCCTGAATCCCCTGCGTTTCAGCAGCACATCAAGCGGAGGCGTCAGCTCCGTGAGGGACCTTCTGAGTCTTCTTATCTCCTCGCGAAGGGGTTCAGTCTCATCCGGGGGGTGAGTGTCCGGCAATGGCGAGTGTCTGTACATAAATCCTTTTCTTGTCATGCCCGAAGTTTTCAATCGGGCATCCAGCGCTTTGATTCTGGATTCCCGCTTAAGCCTGTCCCCGCAGGTTGTAAGCAGGGAGACTGCGGGAATGACAGATTGGAATTAATCCAATTACAAGAATTTCACTGCTATTCTTCTGTGGCGCGGACCGTCGAATTCGCAGAAAAAAATGGCCTGCCAGGTCCCGAGGGCCAACTTCTCTTCCTCTATGATAACGCTGACCGAATGTCCGACAAGGGTCGACTTAATGTGGGCATCGGCATTGCCCTCCCTGTGGGAATAATTCATTTCATGCGGCACCAGCCTGCTCAGAGTAGTAATGATGTCGCGCTGCACGCTCGGGTCGGCTCCTTCGTTTATAGTGATTCCCGCAGTCGTATGAGGGACATAGAGAAGACAGACACCTTTGGCGACCCCTTCTTCCTTAATCACGCCCTGCACCATCTCGGTAATGTCAACGAACTCATTCCGCGACTTGCTCTTAACGTTTATGTATCTGATCATATCCCCCTCCAAAAAGCGGCCTTAGGAAAAACTCATTCTGTGTTCCTTCGTGGATACGCTCTTAGAATCCCCTCCTCGACAAGGAGGGGCGCGGGGAGGTTTTTGACAATAATCTTAAATCTTAAAAACCCCTCCCAACCTCCCCTTGCAAAAAGGGGAGGATTCTATTTCAGCCGTATAAAGGCCGGAAAAATCTATACACCTAAAACTATATCATAAAACCCTTTGTCCACCGAAAAATCTATCACGAGAGCGACAAGATTCTCGGGCACTTCCAGTCCGCGAAGCCTTACCATATCTTTTTCTGTCGTGACAATCCAATCTGCTTTCCGGGCTACCGCTTCTTTTATCGTATCTCTGATATCGGCGGGACGGTAGCGGTAGTGGTCGCGGTACTTCTTCAACCCGTTCAGCATCACCCCCAAAGAAATCAACGTCTTCTCGAATGACGCCGGGTTCCCTATTCCGCACACTCCAAAGAATTTCTTTCCTTTTACCCATTCGAGCGGAAGCTTTTCGCCTTTCATTGTAACAAAACCCGACGGTCTGTGATCGGCGTAAAACCAGGTCGCTTTTTGATTATATCTTTTTATCTCTTTTGCGGGAATTGTGTCTTCCGACTTTTGACTCTTGACCGAACTGCGTGCCTTCGTTATCACTACGATATCAGCCCTCCCGATCTCTCTCAACGGCTCCCTAAGCGGGCCGACAGGGAAGAGCTTTCCGTTCCCAAACGGGTTTGTACTGTCGATAAGAAGGACATCTTTGTCCCTGAAGAGCGACCAGTGCTGAAATCCGTCGTCAAGAATGAAAAGGTCCGGCAGACCGGCAGAAGACAAACCGTCCAGGGCAAACATCCCGGCATGATGCCTGTCCTGTCCTTTTACGATGGGTACACCTCTTAATTTTTGCGCCATAAGCAGCGCTTCGTCTCCGGCCTGCTTCTCGTCAAGAAGGGGTTCTTCTCCCATGCTCACGAAGCAAGGCCCCACGACCTTACCCCTGTAACCCCTTGTGAGAATGCAGGGCTTCCATCCCCTTTTTTGACATTCCCGAGCCAGGGCGATCGCGGCCGGTGTCTTTCCCGTGCCGCCGAGGGTGAGATTTCCTATGCTGATCACCCTGCGGGGCAGCCTCTTTTGTCTTTTCAGCGCCCCGTGCTTTTTCAGTGAGTAACCGAGGTAGTAGATCAGTTCCAGCAGCGACACAGCTTCTGCCCGGTCCTTATGAACCCTTTTGTTTCATGAGCGCCCTTCGCATCAGGAAGCTCTTTGCCGAGAGATACGCAAGAAAAGAACTGGCTGCGCCGAAAATAAGACTTCCGACAATAATAGGGAGAATGTAATGTTCCAGTAACCCGGCGCTTGCCGGATACGTCACATCGAGAAATTTGCCCTTGAGGAGCAGGCTCCCTATTTCTGCGCTGACGAAGAGTTGGAAAGGAAGTGAAAGAGGATTGGAAGCCTGCGTTCCCAATATTACAATAAGTGTGTTAAGACGAAAGAGGTGTGCGGCCCCGATTGCCGTTATCGTGTGCGTGCCGTAAAAGGGAATGCAGGCGATAAAGATTCCGACGGCTATGCCGCGGGCGATCTCCTCCGGCGTCAACCCTTTCTTGCTCAGTCTGACGAGATAATCTTTCAGTTTCGGAAAAAATTTCATAGTGCCGTATACTCGTGCTTTGATTGATTGTCATTCCCGCTTGTCGGGAATCCTTCCCAAGAGAGCGAAGAAAGATTCCGGACAAGCCGGAATGACAGATCGTCAAGCGCATCAGAATTGATATCAGTTCTGTTCAACATTTGAGTTTATTTTGATCGAAAATCGAGCCATATCCCTCTTAACCATTCTCACGAACAGACACGTTTATTCAACATACCTCTTAATGATCTCCAACGCCCGCTCCACTGCACCCGAATTATTTCGGTACAATTCCTGTGCCTTTCCGCCGACTGCTGCCGCCTTTTCGGGATTTGACAGAAGTTCCTTCAAAGTCGAAAAGAGTTCTTCTTCCGGAACCTCCAGGGCAGCGCCTGCGCGATAAAACTCCTTGATTACGGGAAAGTTTTCCATATGCGGTCCGCATACGATAGGCTTGCCCCAGGATGCGGGCTCTAGGGGATTCTGTCCACCCTGTCCCCTGAAGCTTTTTCCAATGATGGCGATGTCGGATATGCCGTAGACGGAGGACAGTTCGCCGACGCTGTCAAGGAGAAGTACGTATCCCTCAATTTGAGGGGTCACAGACTCTTTCGCCCCGTCCAGCATTTTCTCTCCGCAGCGACTCCCGAGAGCCGATCTTCTTATATATGATACCTTTTTCGCCTTGAGTATTGTTTCGACCTCGTTAAACCGCTCGGGATGGCGGGGAGCTATTAAAAGATTGAGCCCCGGGAAATCCCTTTTCAGTTCTGTATAGACAGAGGTTATCAACTCTTCTTCGCCGTCATGGGTGCTGCCGGCGATTAATACGGGTTTCTTCAATCTTTCCGCCCAGACTGGAATCCGCGAAGGCGGGACCGCGTCGAATTTAAAGTTGCCGATGTTCATCACCCTGCCGCCGTCCACCCCAAGGCTCCTTATTCTTTCCGCATATTCCTCGTTCTGCATGCCGAAAAAATCAACGAAGGAAAGCACTTTCTTCATGAAGAAAGATATTCTGCTATAGCCCTTGAAAGACTTTTCCGAGATCCTGCCGTTGAGGAGAATGACGGATACGTTGTTCATATGGCATGTCCTGAACAGATTCGGCCAGAGCTCTGTCTCCATAATGATCAGCAATTCAGGCTTTATTCTTCTCACAGCTCTGTCAAGGACAGCATGAATGTCGAAGGGAAGATAGATCACGGATACGCCTTCCGGCATTCTCTCACCCGCAACCTCCTGCCCAGTATCCGTGATGGTCGAGAGGACGATATTCCCTGAGGGGTATGTTTCTCTCAATCTCTTGAGCAAGGGGATCGCAGCAATCACTTCACCAACGGATACGGCATGCACCCAGATAGTCTTTCCCCCGGCATCTTTCGTCCTCCCTCTTTCAGGGGGGGTGATGAACCCGAACTTCTCCCTCAGCCAACGTTTTCTGAGATATGCCGGTCTTTTGAAATATTCAAAAGGGAGAAGGACGAAAACAGCGAGCGCGTACATGAGACCATACGGGAAATATGACATCGCCTCTCTTCTCCTACTCTGTCATTTCGATCACGATTTCTGCGACCCTTTCCGAGGCCTTCCTGCCCTGAAAAGGTCTCTTGATCGTCCTGTAATGATCAAGCATCTCTTCCCGGTGCCTTTTGTCGGAGACGATTTTAGTCAGTTCCTTTATGACCTTTTCAGGACTCGCCGCTTCCTGAAGGAGTTCGCGTACAACCGTTCTGCCGGCGAGGATATTGACAAGGGAGATGTTTTCGACTTTCACAATATGTTTGCCGAGCAGAAATGTCAGAGGTGACAACTTGTAGACGACGACCATGGGAACTTCTAAAAACGCGGCCTGAAGAGTCGCCGTTCCGGAAGCAATAACCGCCAGGTCCGACGCGGCCAGCACAGGAACTGATTCTCCTTTCTTTATCGCAACGCCTTCGTCATTCAGGCGCTGGAACAAAGGACCATACTTGCTCTCATCGGTATTCGGCGCAAGGGGCATACAGAACTGATAATCGCTCAGAGGACTGCCGGAGTCCCCCTTGACACGTGTCACGATATCGATCATAACAGGCAGAAGCCTCTGAAGCTCATGAGGTCGGCTGCCGGGAAGGAGTGAAAGGAGAGGCTTTCCGGGGTCAAGGCCTAGGGCGGATTTGAAGTGAGTCCGCAGTTCAAAGGTTCTTACGTCATTGGTCATCAGACATTGGTCATTGTTTTTCATTGATGACTTCTGACTATTAATGACCGTTGACTTAATTATGGATTCTATCTCTTCCAGGACCGGATGACCCACAAATTCGCAGGGGACCCCTGCATCTCTGTAAATCTTTTCTTC
>JBFLXP010000235.1:0-5250 GCA_040757315.1 Nitrospirota bacterium | reverse complement strand
CAGATACACCGTTCCAAAAAATTCGCTTGGTTCGATATGCGTGCTTTCTCCAAACTCGTTCCATGAAGTGATCATGATCCAATCCGGGTCTGATTCAATGGCGGTCTGCCACATCTCTCGATAAAAATTCCCATCGTCTCTTGTGTACACCGAATCACCTCCATACGGACAATCATTAAAGCCCGGATGGACTGTAGCAACGAATATCTTCTTTGTTGTCGAGTCGTCCTGAAAAATCGAATAATACCTGGTCGCCTGGGAGATCGTTTGGTAGATCTGCGGCAGGCCCGGGGTGCCAAGAACAACATACTGATGCACTCCAATAAAGGTGTCAAAATTTGAGAGGTTGTATCCGCTTCCCAGGTAAGAAGCGTAGACACCTTTTTCTTCAAGGCGGCCAAAAATTTCTTCCCACGTCGAATTGGGGGCAATTTCAGAACTATAAATCACAATGAGTGGTTTTCCTTCAAATTGCATGTATGCAGGATGGTCCCCGTACCACTGCACGGCATGTTCGATCCAGCTTTCGATGGAGGGATTGAGATCGCCATCCAGTAATATTTCCATGTAAATTGTGATCTTGAAGTCCTGCTCTTCCGCCGCCTCCAGCAAAAGCCGAAGATTCTCGTCACTGATCGGATCATCGAACCAGGAGACCATAAATCCATCAATTCCCGCGCTTTTTGCCAACTCGATTTGCCCTTCTATCGTATCTCGCGACAACACTTCAGGGCGGCTGTATACATAAGGAACAGCCGGGTGGTCGGTACAATCGGCCTCCAGGTCCCATGCAATCCATGGATAGTAAACAGCCCAGACCATCTTCTCGTTCGAGGTTACCTGGATGGTTGTCATCGCAGGCTGGTAATTTCCCAGTTCTTGGAGGTCAATACTGAACTTTCTCAGGCTCGTATCTGGATGTTGCGAATCAACCCAATAATGGTTGAATTCACTGATTTTTATCATTGTGTCTTCAGCA
This sequence comes from Nitrospirota bacterium, assembly GCA_040757315.1. Lineage (GTDB taxonomy): Bacteria > Nitrospirota > Thermodesulfovibrionia > Thermodesulfovibrionales > SM23-35 > JAKLQR01. The sequence goes on along the minus strand of JBFLXP010000235.1, from coordinate 4,271 downwards.
ACATAATACACTTCGAGCCCACTGCCGCCGATTGCCCCGTGTTGTGATTGCACTTCCAAAGGTTCAGCAACATCTTCGGGGAGAATGGCAACATCCACGGACATGGAGACTTCAGGTTCCTGGTATAGATCACTGACAGGCCGATACAACCGGAAGAAAGGCAGGTCGGCATTCGCAGTCTGGGGAGTCCCTACGATGGACAGGACTCTAACAGAAACCAGTCGTTGAGGCTCCAGGAATTCGATATCCGCCCAATCGGACGTGGACGAATAAACAAACCTGAGGTGGTAATAAGAGATTTCGACTGGAGGAATCGGAGTCGAGGTCGGGGTGTCGGTAGGCGTAGGGGTCGGGGTCGCCGGGTAATGGGTTTCCGTCACATCCGAATGCGTTTGCGATGCTGACATGGATGGCACTTGGGCTGCGTTTATGCAGCCTGCCAGAATCAAAGCAAGCAGCACTAGACCGATGCTCCTTCTCGTTTTTCCTCTTTTCTTTCAGCCATTCTGTGATTGGGACGTGATTCAAAACCGAAACTACAGACCGCGGAGACACTGAGAACACAGAGAAAAGCCCGAAATTTCCGTGGACTCCGTGTCTCCGTGGTGAAAAACTAGTTTTCCCGTAAACGACTACGGTATGACGGCGTCTATGCTCAGGCTGGACAGGATGTCCTCCATGACCGGACGCGTCGCCGGCCAGATGGTCTCGTCCACCAGGAACAGTGCGATGGTAGGCAGGTCGCCCGACATGGCCACGGCAAAACCGACCACGGTGCGGATCTGGACGCCGTCGTCCATCACGTACAGGCTCCGCCCGCCGGGATAACCTGCCACCTGGACCAGGACCGGGGCCTCGATCTCTTCCATGTCTTCCGCACCGAACATGTCGGGCAGGTACTCGAGGATGGCGGCCGGGGAGGTGACGTCCACGCCTTCCATCTGGAAACCCTCAAGGATAATGCGGTCACGCATGAGGACGAAGACGGCACCGTTCGGAGGGAATTCGGGAGCCTCCAGGATGTCCGGGGAAGAGATAAAGGCAACTATGTTGTCTTCTTCGTCTTCTTCGAGGTACCAGCCGGCTGGATAGTACAGGTGGATGCCCAGCCGGTCGCTGTCGTAGCGGACACCCTCGGGAGTAGGCGTGGGAGCCAGGGTGGGCGTGGCGAACAGGCCGGAGACGCCCGGGATTTGGTCGCGGTAGAAATAGACTCCGATGCCGGCTGCAACCAGGCAAATACAGCAGATCAACAACACGGCGAGGATGCCGATCACCAAGCCGGTCTTTTTCTTCGCCGGCGGTGGGGATACTTGCGGAGTTTCGGATTGGATACCCATGGATACGCTCCTTTACAGAAAGAGGAAACAATACCGGGCATTGTACTTGATTTTTGTCCGGTAGCGGTCAGGTTTCTGACAGCCTGAGATAGCAGAACTAAAACCGCCTTGGGAGGGTGCTAGGCAGAGGAAGTTCTGTTTATAGCAACGGTGATATAATAAAAAAAGATTCGTCCCATTAGTTTTCGTTCTGCGGAGGGGTTTCTGATGAAGAAGACCGGCCGGACCTTCAATTTCTATCGATATCAAATATTGCCAAAATTCGAAGAGCGACAGTTAGAATTATTCGTTCCGAGACTTGAAATAAGCAGTATGGAAGAGTTAATCAGCAAAAAGAACGAAATATTCGCTGATGCTCTTAAAAAACAAGGCAAGTTTTCCCATCCAAGGTCGGAGTTAACGCATCAGATGGATGAGGTAAACGGTTTTTTAGTTTTACAAATTGGGGCGAACAGGAGTTTAATTAGGATAACCAAAGATTTCGTGCCAGAAGAACTCGATAACTGGCCGTCTGTGCATGTGATCATCAACAATAACCCCAATGTTCAAATGATGGCGATTGAACTCGAGGAGCAAGCCTTTTATAGAACGTCGACCGTCGTCCATATCCTGACAACGAATCTTAATAAGAGTCTTCACAAGTACGGGCTTGTCCTGGAAATAATGCCGATTATTTCTGAGAGCGAATTCTGGAAGGTTGTAAGAACACACAAAGGAAGAGTGACAAGAGTTCAATTCTTCATGGTCGCTCCAAATCTTGCGAATATTTCGAAAAATCTTGCACTGGATTTAGGTGAATTAAAAAACAGAACGAATTCGCTTCATACAAACCTCTCTTTAGCTGCGCCGAGTGGGGAAGCGCTAAAATTATCGGAGGATGATAAATTTACCCAAAGCCTTGTACACTATGCAGCAGAAGGTGGAGGTACAACGCACCTAAAAATAAAAGGATTGCGTAAAATAATTAGAACAGAGGACAGCATTAAGTCAATTGAGGTAGATGAAATTTACTTCAGTGGGGACGATGTTCCTATACAATTGGTTGCGCAACTAAAAAAGGTTTTAGAATGATGGAATATATTAAGAATATAAGTCTCTTTCTGATAATCGGATTAATAGTTACCTGGTTGGCAAACTGGTTACAATCAGATTTTCTTACCGATTTCCTGTCCGAGAATCTAATCACCCTTCTTATCGCATTAGTGGCAATAAATACAACAACTATGAGCGTCGTGCTTACTAAAATCAGAGAGATCACCGATAAATTGGGAGGTAATTTTACGCGGACTGCTAAGGAAATGAAGGTGTCTATTATTGAACAGGTAGTTTTAGTCATTATTGCCGTCATTATCCAAGTAATCGGGGCAAGTGAACTAATCAAGACCAACTTTCCGCCAATAACCTTCTTTGCAAATGTAGTATTAGTAGCGATTTTCTCTTATGCACTTAATGTTCTATATGACACTGCAAAAAGTGTTTTTGTAATCTTACAGTTCGAAAACGAAACATCGAAGCCAAAGAATAAGGTCGAAGATAAAAAGCAGTAGTTTGTGCAAACAGCATTTAGCATTGAGCCACCTAGATTGGGGCATAACGCACAAACTATTGTTTAATTTTCCGGCGTGAGATTTTTGGGGCTTTTGTAATCACCCAACTCTTTCATAGCGACCCCATTCCCATAATCAAAAACGACCAGTACCCCTGGGCAGACTCGAACTGCCCTCTACGGCTCCGGAGGCCGCCGCTCTGTCCACTGAGCTACAGGGGCGAACGCCGAGGATTTTACCACGAAACAATTAGGAGAGATTCAACATGAAGGACACCAAGTTTCACAAAGGCGCACAAAGGAAAACAGAGTAAAAAACTTTGTGCGCCTTTCTTCGTGTCCTTTGCGTTAAACATCCTAAACGCCTGCCCTAGAAGGGCTTGCGGTAGATAATCTGCTGCTTCACCTTGCGGTAACCGCACCATTCATACAGGCGGAAAGCGCCGGAGAGATTCTGCGAGTCGACGCTCAGGGCAGTCTCGGCCATGCCCATATCCTTGAACATTTTCATGCTCTGGACGATGAGCGAGCGCGCCAGTCCCTGCTTGCGCCACGGCCTGCGGACGCAGATTCCTTCGGTATAGCCGCGCTTGCGCTTGTACTCGGCATTTTCCTTTTCGTCCACAAAGTTGTGTACGACGCCTGCCATCTGGTCGCTGTTCCAGGCCACTTTCCAGAGTTCGGGGAGGAAGTTTGGGTCTTCCAGGCCGGCCTGGTATACCTCCTCGCTCTCGTCGCGCGCCCCCCAGTGGTCGCGGAAGGCCTCGTTGGAGGCGTCGAAAATGTGGCGGTACTGCTCCGGCTTCACCGGGCGGACTTCCAGCCCGGGCGGCATGGGGGCTTCCGGGAACGGCTCGCTCAGATCGCGCACCATGTGGGTCTCGTAGCGCGCCGGCTGGTAGCCGCGGCTTTCGAGCAGGGCGATCAGGGCCTTTTCCGTTTCGAACGGCTCGGATTGGAAAAACTTGGGCGTCTCTTTCGGGTGGCCCGCGGCAATCTCGCGCAGCCGGTTTTCACCGGCCGCCCACATCGCCGAGCCGATGCCCTTGCCGCGCCAATCCGGGTGCAGGAAGCCAAACGGCAGGTAGAGGTAGGTGCCGTCCGCCTGGTCGGCCCAATACAGGCGGCCATAGGCGATGACCTGCCCGTCCACCTCGGCGAAGAGCATGTCGGTCTGCGGGTTGCAGTTTTCCAGGTGGCGGTAGGTGCGGGCGATGTCCTCCACATTGGTGGAGCGTTCCACACCGTCGGCAACTTTACATGCGGCGATAAGCGCCGCCATGAGCGGGAAATCGGCCTCGCCGCGGAAGCGGCGGAAGGTCAGGCCCGGGATGGCCGGGGCGTTCGGGATGAAAACAGTATCGTTCATACTTCATTCCTTTTTA
>JBFLXP010000234.1:0-5256 GCA_040757315.1 Nitrospirota bacterium | reverse complement strand
GTCTTGTGAATTGTCCGCCATACCAGCGGATGACAGCCATGAGACCATAGTCGTCCATGATCGAGGGCCTCAGATTCGCCATGAGATCACGTATCCGCTCGGTTGTCTGTTCCAGGAGCATGAGAGAATCTTCGATTCTCTGACGGACAGAGGCGATTTCTTTGCCGGATATCTGGTCAAGAAGGATGTTCAGGTTGATGCCCAAAGCGGTCAGATTCTGTCCGACCTGATCGTGGAGCTCACGTACCAATTCCTTTCGCTCAGCTTCTTCCACCTCGGTCAGCCGCGCCGCGAGTGCGCGCACCTGTTCATATGATTTTTTCAGACTCTCTTCAGCCTGCTTTCGATCGGTGATATCGGTGAGCACGCCAAAGCTGCCGATGAAGCGTCCATCGTTATCATACATAGGACGCGGCGACACGAGCGTATACACGAGCTCTCCGTTCTTCTTTGTCCATGCGATCTCGTAGGATCTCTTTTCACCTGTTCGGCGCCTGGCCATCTGTTCCTCTAAGATGTTTTTATTCCGGTCGTCGAGAAAGTCGGCCACTTTCTTTCCGATGATCTCCTCCTTTGAATACCCAACCATGTCGCAGAACCTGTCGTTAATATAGGTAACAATGCCTTTTGCATTCTGGATTCCCAGGCCTTCATTCATCGTCTGGATAAGCACCCTGTATTTTTCCTCTGCCTCCTGCAGAGCAATTTCAGCATTTTTCCGGTCCGTGATATCCTGCCCGACCGACTGTATCTCAAGAAGTGTTCCATCCTCATCGAAGATAGCCCGGTCCGTCCACTGATGCCATCGCATCCTGCCATCCGAAAGTATTACACGGTGTTCAGAGGCGACGGCCGGGTTTTCAGGAGTGAGAGATCGATATCTCTCGATCACCATCCGGCGGTCCTCTTCCTGAACCAGGGGCATGAAACTTCTGCCGATCAACTCTTCCGGCTTCTTGCCGAAATAGCGGCAATACACTTCATTTACAAAGGTCAGCGTCCCATCCGGCAAGAAGCGGCAGATGAGTTCCGTCTGATCTTCGACAATAGACCGATATTTCTTTTCCGACCGGCGGAGCCGGCTCACTTCGGAGGCTCGCGAGATGACCGGCAACAGCATCTTCCAGTCGAGCGGCTTTAGGAGATAGTCGAAAGCGCCTGCTTTCATGGCATCTACAGCGGTCTCGACCGAGCCCTTTCCCGTAATTACGATTCCGACCAGTTGGGGATCAATCACAAAGGCGGATTTCAATAGGTCGATGCCGTTCATGTCGGGCATCATGAGATCGGTGACGACCAGATCGAACGTTTCTTTCTTCAAGAGGTCCACCGCCTCCCTTCCCGACATACACCCCTGAGCGTCATACTCTGAGGCTGTCAGGAATTCCAGAAGGGGATTGACAATCTCCTCCTCGTCATCGACTACCAAAATGCGGGGACGCTTCATTAGTCTGGCTTGTCCTTTAACGGTTTGAATGTCTCGATTTCCTGACGCAGTTCCTTTATCTTCTCCTTCAACTCTATCATTCTTAATTCCCTGCCCACAGCCATGTCGTAAAAGTCTTCAAGCTGTTTAATCCTGTCCGTGAGTTCCTTCTCGATCCTTTTTCGCTCTGTTAAATCCAGAAGGGATGCGACTCTATTCTTCGTACCGGGGATCAGAGCAATTGTCAGGAGAACGTCCCTCATGCCCCCTGTCCTGTTGACACAGCGAAATTCATAACTCGGCGGAGCAGAATCCGGATCCGAACTCCTCAGAAAATGATATCCCATCAGCCTCTCCAAATCTTCTCGTGCGACGAATTCCGTCCATTTTTTCTTGCCCTCTATCTCCTCCCTGGAATAGCCCGAAAGTCTTTCGCACTCCTTGTTTGCAAGCAAAATCGTCATATCTTCGGCAAAGATGATGGTCGCGGTTCCCGTGTTCTCAAAAATGGTGCGGTACCGGTCCTCGGATTGCCTGAGAGCCTCCAGCGCCAGCCGCCGCTCATGACGGATCTTCGCTTCCCGCAATTCTCTCGTCACGGCTGGAACGAGCCGGACGAGATTATTTTTCATGACGCAGTCGTGCGCTCCTGCCTTCATAACCTCTACCGCTTCCTCTTCGCTGATGGCTCCGGTGACAAGGATAAAAGGCAGATCGAAGCATGTTTCCCTGAGAGTCTGCAAAGCCCCTGGACCGCTGAAATCAGGCATCGCATAATCTGAAATGACAACGTCCCAGATATGGGTAGACAGAGCCTCTTTCATCGACCTCGCGTTCGCCACCCGCACAAACTCCGTCTCGTAGCCGCCGCGCTTCAGCTCACGGACTATAAGCAGCGCGTCGTCCTCGGAATCTTCGACGATCAAAACTCTGAGAGGAATAACCATAGTCTCCTCCGGTCTGCAGCTTTTTCCAGAAGATCAGGGATTCCCTTGTCGAACTTGTCCTCCCCCTACGGGAGGCGATTCGTTCAGGACAAGCCAGTACAACCCCAGTTGTTTCACTGCGGTCGTGAACTGTTCGAAATCAACCGGCTTCCTGATATAGCTGTTGGCGCCGAATGTATATCCCGCGATCACGTCCTGTTCCTCACGGGAAGAAGTGAGGATGACGACCGGCAGAAGCTTTGTCCTGTCATCGGCTCTGAGTCTCTTGAGCACCTCGATTCCGTCAACTTTCGGAAGTTTCAGATCCAGGAGAATGAGCTGAGGCACGACGCTCGCATCACGGCCGGCGTGATCCCCTGTGCCGAACAGATAGTCAAGAGCTTCTACGCCGTCACGCGCAACCACCACTTCATTGATGATGTTGTTCTTTTTGAGCGCACGGATAGTCAAGTCCACATCATCAGGATTGTCTTCGACGAGAAGAATGATCTTATTGTCCATAACGGCCTCCGATATTTAAATCTTATCTTAGCAGTTTTCATGAAATAGTCCAGACAAAAAATGCCGTTTTATCAATGTCCTGCTGGCAGAGCGAAATAGAATGTCGCCCCCTCCCCGAACTTTCCTTCAGCCCAGACCCGTCCGCCGTGGCGAGTGACGATGCGCTGGACTATCGCAAGCCCTATGCCGGTGCCGGGGAATTCGTCCTGTGAATGAAGGCGCTGAAAAGCTCCGAACAGTTTGCCGACATAAGTCATATCAAATCCCACCCCGTTGTCACGAACAAAATAGGCCGGGCCGCTCTCAGAGGGCACGGCGCCGAATTCTATCCGCCCATCTTCTTTTCTGGCGGTGAATTTGACGGCATTACCGATAAGGTTGTCGAGCATTATCCGCAGCAGCCCGACGTCTCCGTATGCGACAACTCCCTCCCCGATGATGAACTGCAGCCTCCGTTCAGGATTGGCGGCCCGAAAATCCGAGGCTACGGCACCCGCCAATCTGCTGAGATCCACCGTTTCACGGATCATCTCTTTCCGGGAAACCCTCGACAGGTTCAGGAGATCGTCGATCAACTGGCCCATGCGCTGGCTTGCCTTTCTCACCCTCCCGAGGTAACTGCGGCTCTGATCATCAAGCCGGTCTCCATAATCTTCGAGCAATGCCTGGCTGAAACCGTCTATGCTCCGCAACGGCGCACGGAGATCATGTGACACCGAATAGCTGAAGGCTTCGAGTTCCTTGTTCATATTTTCGAGCTGCACGTTCGTCGCTTTCAATTCCGCCGTCCGCTCGTTCACCAAATCCTCAAGATGCCTCCGGTATTTTCCCAATTCTTCTTCAGCCTGCTTGCGTTCGGAGATGTCACGGACGATATTCTGATAGAATACCTTCCCTTCGATTTCTATCTCCCGTGCACTGACTTCAACGGGGAACGTTGTTCCGTCTTTCCTTTGATGAACCGTTTCATATATCAGTCCGGTTTGCTTTCCAATTTCCTTTATCTGCTGTTCGAGGGACGACTGTGCGTCCGGGGTCCTCAAATTCCTCAAGCTCAGCCGCATCAAGTCATCATGAGAGTACCCGTACGATAATGACGCGCGGTCGTTCGCCTCGATTATCTTCAATGCACTGTCGGCAAGCAGGATGATGTCATTCGCATATTTCGTAAGGTATTCAAAATGCCGGAGCAGCGCAAGACGCCTCAAATCAGCTTCGTATTTTTCCTGATAGAAGCGAGCCTGCTGATGACGCCAGAAAAACCCGACAAAACCTCCCGCACCAAAAATCATGACGCTGACAAGCAGGGTCGTAATCAACAACTGCTGCCGGATGGGCGCATAGATTTCTTCTTTATCGACCTTCGCAACCAGAAACCACGGCGAATCGGGGACACGCCGGATTGCCGCAATGACCGGGACGCCCCGATAATCCGCTCCTTCGATTACTCCTGCGACCCCCCGGACAGCCATCGCAGCCGGCAGGTGTTCCATGCTCGCGGGAAATCGCAGGGCGAGAGCAGTATCCTTTCTGTGGCGCAGCTCGTTCAAGAAAACAACGTCGTTTCCTTCACGCCGGACAAGCAGAGTCTCCGCCGTCGGGCTGGGAGTGGGCCATGACTGTATGAGTGAATAGAGAAATCTGTGCGGGTCAACACGCAAAAGAAGAACACCCGCCGGGACAGGCTTCCGGCTCTCCCGGACAAAGAGGGGAATCGTCAGCGTAAGACGTATCGTATTCGTAACTTTGCTCAGATAAAGGTCGGAAAAGACCACCTTCTTCTCTCTCAGAGCTTCGGCCGCCAGCATCTTTGCATCCGCTCCAAGGATTTCTTTCCCATCCGGGACTGAAAGAAGCACCGTTCCGTCTGTATCAAGGAGGATGATACTTTTATATTGGTAGAACTCCTGCAGAGCCTTCATTCTCTCAAGAATCTCCTGTTTCAAACCCGGGTCTTTTCCGCTCTTCACCCACTGTCGGACGCGGAAGGAGAGGAAAGTATCGCCGTAGACGGCCCTGGCGTCGCCCAAACAGTCTTCGCGCCAGGCGGCTATCTGCTTCACTTTAAGGTCGGAGATCGCCAGCAGATCTTCCAGTTTGTCTTTCCTGAAGGTTTCTTTTTCTTCTTTGTAATATCGATATCCTGCAACCCAGATGCTCAGTGAGAGGAAAAAGAAGATGAGGATAAGATGCCGGGGGAATTTCGGTTCAGTTTCTTTCATCCATCATCCCCAGCTAACGCCGGCAAACAAAAACGCGAAAATGAAGAAATGCCTATGTGTCAGTAGAGACTGCAACTACGATAAGGCTTCCTTGATTCCCGATGCGAGGTCGTCAAAGTCTTTTCTCATGATCGTACGCGCATCGAGCACCAGTTTGTCG
>JBFLXP010000233.1:0-5260 GCA_040757315.1 Nitrospirota bacterium | reverse complement strand
CTTTACTATAAGAGCCCTGCGACAATACAGGAATGAACGGAACAGCGGTCATAAGGAAGATATCGACTCTTGCCGCCGTGTCATCGGCGACATTGAGACGCATATGGGCGCCTGCATGGAAGGTGCTGTCCTTCAGCCCCGCCGACGACAGGATCTATCCGTCGAAAACCGTCTCGGTCTCCATCGAAAGAGGAAAAGCCTCGACAATGTACGGTTCGAGGGTTTTTTCGAAAATTTCGGTGAGACTCATACGGGAATTTACCTTCGAAGAAGACAGATATCCGCAGCCTGAGGTTCTTGCGTCGTCGCTTGCTTTTGCCTTAAGCGAGCGCGGCATGACAAAAGCAGACATAACATTGTGCATCCCCAAGGCATGGGCTGTCATAAGGACCTCGGAATTTCCGATCGCCGTTAAAGAAAACCTTCCGAACGTGGTATCTTTCGAGCTTGACCGTATCACGCCTTTCAGCTCCGAGGATGCGTATTACGACTTCAAGATTCTCGGAGAGACAACTGAAAAGATCACTCTGTTGATTGCCGCGGCAAAGGCTGATATTGTGGATCAATATCGTGAAGCTCTCGGAGAAAAGGGGATCAAGGTTTCGAGAGTTACGGTGAACTTGTCATGCCTTGAAACTCTAAGCCGTTACCGTGATGATAAAAGCGATTCCCTCTTCCTTGAAATAGGGAAGGAAGGCTATGATGGCGCCATGTTCATCAACGGTGCGGTGCTGAATTCTTTCTCGGGCAGCTTCCCTGAAGCGGACGACAGGATGAAGGCAGATACCCTGATGTCCGAAATAGGTCCGCATTTCGATCAGTTCAAGCTTTACGGGAAAGCGCCGCGAGTGCAGATTCTGTTCAAAGACAAAAGCGCCGCGCTTCGGGAGATGCTGAAGACCCTTATCCCTCATCCCGTGGTTGTGTTGAACGAAACGAACCCCGGGTTCAGTGTTAAAGGAGACACGACAGGGATCCCTTACGCGGCTCTCGGAGGAGTCGTAGAAGCATTGTGGCCGAAGGCGGGCAGCATGAACCTTCTCAGTAAGGGCAAACATGCTGTTCAGAAGCCGCCGATCGCTTTGACCGTCATTCTGCTGATCTCTATCCTCGCACTGTGGGTTATGTATATCATAGCGCCTCTCAGGGTGGAGGAGAAAAGGCTTCAGGAGATCGACCGCCAGATCGAACTCCGCAAGGAGGAAGTCAAGAAGGTTGAAGCTCTCAAGAAAGAGATCGAGGGAGTCCGGAATGAAATTGATACAATAGTCCGCTTCAAGACAAAGAAGCCCATGGCCTTGAATATTCTGAAAGAGATCACCACCATTCTGCCTAAAACAGCATGGTTGACAAGAGTACGGATCAGTGAGACGAAAGTTGAAATGGAGGGGTATGCCGCTTCGGCAACCGGCATACTTGCCAAACTCGAGTCATCGCCGCACTTGACGAAAGCAGAATTCGCTTCTCCGACGTTCAGGGACACCAGGCTGAATGCGGACCGCTTCAATATCAAGATGGAGATCGAGGGCGTTCAGGTGGAGCTTCCCAAACCGGCGGGGAAAGAAGGAGACGAGGAAATTGAAGAGTAAAACGCTCATTGTTTCGATACCGCTTGTGATAATACTGCTCGGCGCTATCCTTTACCAGCATGTCTATCTCGACATCCGTGAAGAAGTGGCCGCGATCCGGGAGAGCCAGGAGATGAAAACGAAAACACTGGGGAAATACGTGTCCCTGATAGCGGAAAAGCCGGATCTCGAGAAAGCGCTTGCCTCTCTGAAGGAAGAACGAAAGGCGGAAGAAACTAAACTCGTGGAGGGTCAGACCATCTCTCTCGCAGCGGCTTCACTTCAGGAAATGGTAAAGGACACCATCACCCGGAGCGGAGCAACGATCACGTCCGAGCGGGTCCAGAAACCGGAAGACCTTGGCAAGTTTAGAGTTATCGGAGTTAGCATCGATACCGTGGTTCCCGATGCAAGGTCGTTGAGAGACATTCTCTACGCTGTTGAGACGAGGACGCCTTACCTCACGATCAAAGACCTCGACGTAAGGGTCAGGAACTACCGGGACCCGAGGGAGCAGGTCGTCAAAATAGACGTAAACGCCCTCACCAGCAGCAGATAGTTGCCTCTTCTCTCACAAACATAGGTTATTCATAATTTTTTTAGTCAGTCAGAGCAGATGCTGTATCGGAGCGGCTTTATCCCGATTCTTATCGGGATACCTCGGAGGTCGTTTCGACCGAGAATGAGCGATGATACTGCATCTGCTCTGCAAATCCGCAATTCACGAATAATCTGGGCTAAGCGTCTCCTTGCTCACAACAGGTGTCTTATCTCGTGCAGATACCGCGACTTAGTCATGAAGGAAGTACGTCCGAATCTCATGCGCGATTTGGCCGAAGAAAGGTACAGCCTTCCCTTGGCCCTGGTGGTCCCCACATAGAAAAGTCTTCTCTCCTCTTCGAGGGCCGGCTCGTTCGTCAGGGACTTGGCAGACGGGAAAATCTCCTCTTCAAGGGCCGGCAAGAAAACTACGGGCCATTCGAGCCCCTTTGCAGCGTGGAGGGTGAGTATCTTCACAGAGTCTTCTTTCCCAATCTTGTCCTGTTCCGACGCAAGGAGATTATCTTCCATAAACTCCGAGAAGGGTTTTCCCTCCTTTTCAAGCGCCTGTAGAACATTCGAGAGCTCAGAGACGTTCTCCTTTCTGTCCTCCCACTCCTCCCCATACTCTTTCTCAAGGTAATCGAAGTATCGCAGATCCTCAATGAGTCCCATAAGAGTCTCGTAAGGCTTCTCTTCAACGGTATCACGGTATCCCTCGACTATCTTCGTGAAGGCATCCGCCGCAAGCCTCTGCTTTGCACTGAGTTTCGCATCACCGAGAGCCTGAATCCAGTCGCTCTTAAAGCATTCTCTGATATTCGATAGCGCCTTCTTTCCGATCCCCCGGCCGGGAGTGTTGATCGCCCGTTCGATAGCTGCGGCATCCTTGGGGTTTGCTATGAAGCGGAGGTATGAAAGCAGGTCCTTAATCTCCGCCCGGTCGTAAAACGCCACTCCGCTCACGATCGTATAGGGAATGCCGTACTGCACGAAGATGCTCTCCAAGGCTCTCGAAAGAAAAGTCATGCGTATCAGTATGGCCATGTCACGGTAAGCGTGGCTGTCTGACAGCCGCCGGATCTTCTCCGCGATCCAGACGCTTTCAGAAATTCCGTCCTCATGGCTCTTATACCCGACATCCCCTTCCTCCTCGTTGTCGGTATAAAGCTCAATCGTCTTATCGGTCCATCCGCACTCGACCTTGCTGATTACCGTATTGGCGATGCCGAGGATCCGTCTGGTCGATCTGTAATTCTTCTCAAGTTTCATTTCTTTTGCCCTGAACTCCCGTATAAACCGTTCTATATTCGAAGGCTTCGAGCCCCTCCATGTATAAATGCACTGGAAAAAGTCGCCGACCGCAAAAAGGTTCTTGCTTTTTCCGCTGAGCAGCTTGATAAGCGAGAATTGTATGTCGTTCGTGTCCTGGAACTCATCCACCATCAGATAGTCGAACCTGCCCTGCCACTTGGTCCTCGTCTCGGGAGAAACTGACAGAAGTTCGACCGTGAAGTATAAGAGATCGTCGTAGTCCATTGCGTTTGATCTCTCAATATCCTTCTGATATTCCGCCGCGGCTTCGGCATATGAGGAGGCTGGATAAGGAAGACCTGCAATATAGTCGAAGATGCTGTTCCGGTATTCCTGCTTGGACCTTGAGATAACCTCACGTGCATCGTCGGCGTCCTTCGTATCCATGTCGAACCTCTTGAAGACGTTCTTCAGCACGTTGAGGCTGTCGCCGCTGTCGTAGATGACGAACCTCCGGTCGTAAGACCTCCCAAGCAGATGGACATCTTCTCTCAGCACCTTTACGCAGAAGGAATGAAAGGTCGATATCCACCGCGGTTTGATAGAGAGCATCTTCTCGACGCGTTCCGCCATCTCGTTCGCCGCTTTCTTTGTGAACGTGATCGCGAGAATCCGTTGCGGTCTGACCCCTTTCTCCTTAACAAGGTAAGATATCTTGTGAGTGAGAACTTTGGTCTTGCCGCTGCCGGCTCCCGCAGAAACGAAGAGCGGGGAGCCGAGATATTCGACTGCGGCTTTCTGTTGAGGGTTGAGTCCTTTCAGGATCATATTCGTGTCCGATCATTATTTTAAAACAGGCAACCTCGAAAAGGGGGAAATCGCATCGCAACCCCGGAGAAAAGTTGTGGTAAACTTTTATTTGAGCGACGCTTTTTCATTAAGAGAAACTCGAATTCGGCGATGAGCGACTCCGTTGCCTGATTTGCTTGTCATTGCGAGCACCTGAAAGGTGCGTGGCAATCTCCTCGAAAGACGAGATTGCTTCGTTGCACTCGCAATGACGATCCTTATCGCTGGATTCATAGGAAGGAGAATTAGGTTGTATGGAGTCCCCCGAATTCATCCTGAGCATGCCTTCTGCAACGCTCCGGAAGCCTGAGCAGGGCGTTCTGTATGACATGCTCGTAATCGGAGGCGGTCCTGCTGCGATGAGCGCCGTCATTTACGCTGCGAGGAAGATGCTCAACCTCGCCCTCCTCAGTCGCGATTTCGGCGGAATGATGCTCGAGACTTCGGAAGTGGAGAACTATCTCGGCTTCCAGAGCATCGACGCCAAGGATCTCGTCGCACGTTTTGAAGACCACGTTAGGAGCTTCGACATCCCGATCCTCTATGGTGTCGGAGTTCGGGAAGTCCGAAAGCAGGGAGACGCCTTTATCGCCGTCACAGAGAAAGGGGAGAGCTTTTCCGGAAGAACTGTAATTGTAGCGACGGGCGAACGTCATCGCCGGCTTCTCATTCCCGGCGGAAAGGAGCTCGTTGGAAAAGGCGTATCCTATTGCGCGACCTGTGACGCTCCGCTGTTCAAGGACAAAAGAGTGGTTATCGTCGGCGGAGGGAATTCTGCGTTTACGACAGCCATCGACCTGATCAGGGTCAATGCGGAGATCACGATGGTCAACTTTGCGGAAGGCTGGCAGGCTGATGAAACCATGCAGCAGAATGTGAAGAAATATGGGCGCATACGATTTTTCGATTCCCATGAGATGATGCGGATCGTGGGGGCGAATACTGTCGAATCGGTTGTAGTAAAAGATCGCAAAACCGGCAAGGAATCAAACATCAGCGCAGAGGGCGTTTTTGTCGAGATAGGGCTTCTGCCGAATTCCGACGTCGTG
>JBFLXP010000232.1:0-5270 GCA_040757315.1 Nitrospirota bacterium | reverse complement strand
ACAGCCCGTTGGCGCCGATGTGAAGGTTAAAGTCGGTGACACTGTGAATGAGAAGCGCCATGATTCCGGCGACCGCAGCCACGAAGACATACCGTGAGTATTTCTCACGCCTTTCGAGAAATCTCTTAAAAGAAGCGGCCAGGACGGCCAGAACAAACCACCCGCAGAGCGCAGCGGCGATTACCCCGCCGTCACTTAGGAGTTCGATGTAGTCGTTGTGAGCGTGTTCCATCAGGGCGGCGCCTGGAACTGTCCTGAATTTCGGATAGATGTACTGAAAGCTTCCAAACCCTGTGCCGAGCACCGGGAAATCTTCGATGATATTGCTGCTGTCCTTCCAGACCGTGAGCCTCTGTTCGGCGATCTCGCCGGCCGGATTCTTTATTTTTTCGAAACGCTCGAAGATCGGCTTCCAGCCGAACCACCCAACCGAAAGGACGACGAGCAGACAGACAACGATGATAATGATTCCCCGTCTCTTGTCTTCGCCCGTGAGCAGAAAAATAGAGCCAAAAAAAATCAGAGATATGCAAAGGCTCACGATGCCGCTTCGCGAAAGGCTCAAAAAAATCGAGGTGGCTGCGAGGACCGCTGCGAAACCAAGAAGGAGATAGACGTTTGTGCTTCTTCGATTGAATATGCCGATTATTCTTTCCCGGAGCGTCCCATAGGCAGCGCGCGGCTTATAGACAAGAAACAGGCCGAGGATGAGGGGAAAGACCATTTCCATCAGACCGGCGTAATGGTTGCGGTTCACGTACGGCCCGAAGAGAGCACCGCCCAACGTCAGCTTCCTGATCCAGTAGATCTTGTCATTGGAGAGGACATGCTGAAGAATGGCAAAGAAGGAGAGTATGGAGGCAAATGTCGCGACGATCATGAGGACCCTGGTAAAGTTTTCCTTCTTGGCAAGAAGTTGTATAGTCAGTATATAGAATGCTCCATATGACGCGATCCGGAAGAACTCCGACAGCGTCGCCTTTTTGTTTATGGAGAGCGACACCCACTGCCCCGGCTCGAAGACAAAGAGGGTTTGCCCGTAGAGATCGTATGTCGAAGGAGAAATTGCTTTGATCACCGGCGGCGGCAGGGGTATAAGTTGAAATGCAATATAGAACAGAAAAAGACAGAGAGGGACGATCCCGGGAATCCGGTAGAGTGAGGACCTACTGTTCCTAACAAGAAGAAGGATAAGGGACGACAAAGACAGGGTTTCGATAATGGCCAGAGACCAGGTTTCGACGGCGCCGAAAGCGAGCGGGGGAAAAATCAGGAGGAAGATGAAGACGGAGAAGATTATGGATTCAGTCCGCCGCACTTCACCGTTGCCGGCCGCAGAGTATTGCCGGCAGCCGCCAACCGCCCGGACTGCTACTTGTTCTCCTTCCCTTCTTCGGCAGATGGGTAGTAATTATAGTATTTGTAATAGTAATGTTCGCTGTTCCTGATATCGAAGCCATTGATGACAACTCCAAGCACGCGGGACTCCATATCTTCGGAGCGTCTGCCCCTCAGGGAGGTGAGTCCCCGCGCCACCATGTCATAGGTGGTCTTGCCGGCTCTCACTACGATGATCGCCCCGTCCAGAATCTTGCTCAAAATGAGGCCGTCTGTAACAGTCATGAGCGGAGGGGAATCCCAGACTATAATGTCGAACCGCTCATTCAGGATCTGCATCAGCTCTTTCATCCTGGCAGAACCGAGGAGTTCGGAAGGATTCGGAGGTATAGGCCCTGAAGGGATCACGCTGAGGTTCATGACCGGACTTTTCAACAGAGTCGTGATGTCGGAGGTGGTTCCCGCAAGATATGTACTTAAGCCGCTCAAATTGTTCATATTGAAAACCTCGTGAACTCGCGGTTTTCTCAGATCACTGTCCACAAGAAGAACTGAATACCCGGAGCGGGCAATAGTAATCGAGAGGTTCACCGAAGTTGCTGTTTTGCCCTCTTCCGTGCCCATGCTCGTAATCAGGACGTTCTTTGGGGGCTTCTCCGCGGATGAAAGGAGAATAGCGGTTCTGATCGTCTTATAGCTCTCCGCGAAAATGGATTGCGGCTCTTTCGATATAACTTCTTCCGGAGCTTCGTCTTTCTTCTCCAGGAGGGGAACGGTACCCAGAACAGGCAAACCGAGGCGGGTTTCCACGTCTTCGGGAGTTTTGATCGTGTTATCAAGATATTCAAAGAAGAAAGCAAGTCCGGTCCCTCCGAAGAGGCCGACGATGATGCCGAGCAGAATGTTCAATGCCCTTCTCGGCTTCACCGGCGTTACCGGTTTTTCCGCCCTTTCGATGACCCATACATTGACAGTCTGTATCTCTTCAGTGACGCTCTGCTCCTTCATCCTCTTTATTAGAGCGTCATAGAGTTGTCTGTTAGTTTCAACTTCTCTTGTCAAGACCCCGTACTCTATGAATTTTTCATTGAGACTCTGAGCCTCTGCTTTCGTGCTCGCCAGCGCTCTGCGCATGCTCGATTCATTCGCCCTCGCCAATTCATATTCGTTCTTGATCGAATTGATCACCCTTCTGATCTCCTGCTCCCGCTTCTGCTGGAGCACCCTCAGCTCTTCCTCCGCCTTTATCATGGCAGGATGTTTCTTGCCGTATTTTTTCGCCATTTCTTCAATATTCTGCTCCGCCTTCAGGATCTGCCCGCGAAGGGACTGGACGGTCGGTTCCGATGCTACGGCGGGCATCGTTTCGGCGTCTCTGGGGTTGGCAGAGACGCGAAGCACCTGGCTGTAGAGCGCTTCAAGTTCTTTCCGCTTCGTTTCGCCCTTTATGAGCTGCGCGTTAAACTCCGAGAGTTTTTCCGGTGTAATGGCAACCTTGTCCTGGAGAGTGACAATGTCGTGCGCCCTCATATACTCCTGAAGGGCTTTTTCGGATTTTTCGAGCTTTGTCTTCTCTTCTTCGGCTTTTTTTGTCATCCATTCCAGGGAGTACCGGGACGTGCTCATCCTCATTTCGAGGATCTCCTCAATATAGGCCTTCGCGACGGAATTGACGATCAACGCAGCGAAGTCGGGGTTTGCCGACTGAAAACTCACGTTGACTATCTTGCTGTTCTTGACCGGCGCCACCGCTATTCCCGCGCTTATTATATCGGATAGCGCATCGGCCTTTGAGCTTCCGGCTTCGCCGGAGAGCGCTTTTGCCTCGTCCTTGAAATACAAGCCGTAGGTGTCTTCGAGCGAGAGCATCTTCACGACCTTCTGCGCAACAGACTTGCTTTTTATCAGCTGATACTGCGTCTCATAGAATTCCGGATCGTACGGCACATAGTACGGGTACATCATAGTCAGGTTGTAGGCTTCCACTTTTTCTATAAGTACTTTTGCCGAAGCTCTGTATACGGGAGTTGTGGAGAGTGTTCCTATGATGACGACGGCACAGACGATGACGAAGAACGTTATGATAGTGTAACGTCTCTTATGGACGATCTTGAGGTAATCCCGCAGATGTATTTCCCGTTCTTCCATGACTAAAAGAAACTCTCCGGCACAACAATCACATCGTCGGGCAACACTGTCTCATCCATCTTGACTCTTTCGAGCACCTGTTCTTTCCCTTTTACCTGCCTGATTATCTTGACCCTTCCCTTGGCCGCTTTGTCGGTGAACCCGCCGCCCATAGTCACTGCTTTGATCACCGTCGTGCCTTCTTCCAGCTTGTACGCATCTGGTTTCTTCACTTCTCCTGTAACGTAAAAAACGCCTGCTTTAGTAACATAGACACTGTCCCCGTCCAGAATCGGAATGTCCAGTGAGGCATCTCCTTTTTCCACGAGGTTCTTCAGATCGACCGAGATGGTCTGTTCGTTCGCGTCGGAGGGATTTGCTTTTCTCTTGATGATCGCTTTATCTCCCGCATCCTTGGCAAGCCCCCCTGCTTCGGAGAGCAGAGCAAGAAAAGTAGTCTGTCCGGGAAGCACATAAAGTCCTGGTTTAGTCACTTCTCCCATGATGAACGCCTTCTTGCTTCTGAATTCCTGGATAAATATAGTCACCTGGGGGTTCACGACATATCCGTCTGAAAGCAGGGTTGTTATCTTCCGGGAAATTTCAGGAATGGAAAGACCTTTCACCTCGACCTGGCCGATCAGGGGAAAGTGAATCGTACCCTCTCCGCTAACTCTGGCAACAGTAGCAAGGTCTTCATGATCATAAACCGTGATCTTGAGAACGTCTCCTTCACCGACAAGATAATCCTGTGCAAAGGATAGAGATGCATTGCAGAGGATCAGAAGAGCGATCGTCTGGAGGAAGAGTCTTTTCATAGCGTCCTTTTTATTATAAAAGAAAAGATATACGCATTCAATAAAGAGGGGAGATAGGGCAACTACAGAGATCCGATGACCCTGAGGAACACAGTATTGTTCGTGTAGTCAAAATCGGAGAAGGAAGAATCTCTCAAAGAATAGACGTACCCGGCATCCATCTCCAGCCACTCCCTGAATTTATACTGGAAGGCGAGCGCGCCGGAGAAATATCTGTCCTTTCGTTCTTTTGTTTCGCCGAAGAACGTCAGATCGCCTTTATAGGCATCATGTGCGTAATAGAGCCGTATGTCGCCAAGGATCTTCGCCGTCAGCCTCTGAAGGTATTCAAGTTCGACACTGTTGGAGACGATATAGTTTGTGGTTGATATATTCGTCTCCTCTGTTTTTCTCGCCCCCTTCAGCATGAGGGAGGTCTTCGGAGTGAAGGCGTAGTCCATCTGGGCTTCCATGATGAAATAGTCTCCCGTATCGATCTGCGGGTTCCTGAAGTCCTTGACTCCGTAACCCGCCTTCACACTTCCCTTGGTCTTTGCCGTAATATCCCACTGGAGGCCGCCGTAATAGTGATGCTCCATGCTGTTTGAGAGAACGTCGTTTCTGTACTCGATGTCGGCGAATTCGTATTCTGCGAATAGAGCGGTCTTCGGCTTGAATTTGTAATAAACGTAGCCGGAAATGACGTTGTCGTCCCGGTCCCTGAAAGCATTTCGACTCGCCGTGTAGTTCACAAGAAAGTTGGCGTAATCAACCCTCAGCTTTACCCTGTCACTCAAGTCATAGGTCACGATGAAGTTGGCAAGGTTCGAGCGATATTTGTCCAATTCCTGTGAGATGCCGCTTCCCCAGGCATCGTGCGAGGCCAGGAACTGATCCAGCACCTCGAAAGAAAGACCTCCTCTCAGGTTGTACTGGAAAAGGCCCTCGGCCTTGTGACTGACAGTGTTTCCTCTGGAATATTTCGAGTAGCGCTCTATGTCTGCGTTA
>JBFLXP010000231.1:0-5291 GCA_040757315.1 Nitrospirota bacterium | reverse complement strand
CAATGACGACAGTCGCCCGGCCGTCAAAACCTTATGCGCAGCTCCGCGGAGAGCGTGTTTGGTATGCAACGGCAGGAGAGTATATCGGCCTTGGCTTTCATCACATCCTGCAGGGTATCGACCACCTCCTCTTTGTCCTTGGACTGCTCCTGATTGTCAAGGGACGGATGGCGCTCTTTAAGACCATCTCCGCCTTTACTGTAGCCCACAGCATCACGCTGGGAATTGCTACCCTTGGTTATGCAAGTGCGCCGCTTCCGCCGTTGAACGCAGCGATAGCTTTGAGTATCCTTTTCCTTGGGCCGGAGATCATCCGAACGTGGCGGGGTGAGATAAGCCTCACAATACTCTATCCGTGGATAGTAGCTTTCATGTTCGGTTTGCTTCACGGGTTTGGTTTTGCCAGCGGACTTTCTACCACTGGTATGCCGAAGGCGGAAATACCATGGGCGCTGCTTTGTTTTAACGTTGGGGTGGAAATAGGACAGATAGGGTTTGTTATGCTGATACTCTTGCTTTCACGTTCGTTTCAAATCCTGCAGATACAATGGCCGAAATGGATTGAACGTGCTCCGGGCTATGCAGTCGGGGTATTCGGTGCATACTGGACGATTCAGAGGACCTTTATTTTGTTTATGGGTCGGTAGGGATATTTTTGACTGATGAATCAATATGAATAAAGACTTCAATACTCACATGATGATAAGGTATTTTTACATTGTTTTTTTTGCCATACTATTTTTTCCTGGAAATGTCTTCGCACATCTGATCAATCAGGACGTCGGAGAATTTTATGCGGGCATGCTCCATCCCCTTACTTCTGCCGAGCACCTTATCCCTGTAGTCGCGCTGGCATTCCTTGCCGGCTGGTCCGGCATACAAGCCGCACGGTGGGCAGTGGGCATGTTTCCCCTCGCTCTCATTATCGGAACATGGTCCGGGAACGGCTTTGCATACCCGGTCTACTCTCACGCTGCAAATCTTGTTGCTATAATTATCCTGGGCATATTACTTGGAGCTGCCCGCAGGATGCCTTTGACGGCAGTCGCATCAATAGCTGGAGTAATAGGCATGGTACTTGGTTTGCGGAGCGGCATCGACATGGCAAATGCAGGGGTCGGCCTTCAGTTTATTCCGGGCGTTGCCCTCACCGGTCTGATCATTATCGCACTCATTTCTGCCTGGATATCTCATGCTTCGGCGAATTCAATGCGTGCAGCGGTGAAAATTACGGGGGGACTTGTTTCCCTTGCCGGGATATATCTTATGGGAAATCTTGTTCTGGGCGCTGGAGCCACAATAGACCGCTCTATCGGGTTTCCTACGGAGGAAAGTCTCACAGCGCTTGTAAAGAAAGAAGCTCTCAGCCTCCCTGTTGTCGCGGGAGCATTTATGGCGGCAACTGCATGGGGAGCCGCTCATGCCCTTACGCCGGGACACGGAAAAGCTATTGTCGGGGCATATCTCATAGGATCACGGGGTACTCCGCTGCATGCGTTTTATCTCGGTATAACAGTAACGACAACTCATACTGCCGGTGTCTTTGCAGTGGGTCTGGCAGCGCTCTTTGCATCCCGTTATATACTCGCGGAGCAGCTTATACCATGGCTTGCCGCAGCCTCAGGTTTGATCGTCATCATAATCGGGGCATCAATGTGTATATCTCGGGTGAGGCCGATCCTCCAACATCATACGCACGGAAACATGCACACAGATGATCGCGCAGACCATGATCATGGTCACGAACATGATCACGACCATAACCACAATCATCGACATCATCGCCATACGCACTCACATCTGACATTAGGTGCTGATGGTGCGAACGTAACATGGCGATCATTGCTTGGGCTGGGCATATCCGGAGGATTGCTTCCTTGCCCTTCAGCGTTGGTTCTCCTACTGACCGCTGTTTCTCTCGAACGCACAGGGTTAGGAATTTTATTGGTTATTGCCTTCAGCTTTGGGCTTGCAGGTGTGCTCACAGTAGTTGGCCTGCTCTTTATTAAAGGTAGTCGTCTTTTGCATGGGGCGCCAGGGACAAATGTTGTGAGACGATATGCACCTACTCTCAGTGCATTCACTGTTTTCATTATCGGTTTATTAATTACGGTGAATGCTTTTATGACAATTTATTAAAACAATGAGAGATCTAAAAAGAGAGAGCAAAAAGGTTAGCCAACATCATGCACGCAGAAACTTTCGTTTTCCAAAAAGAGGTATAGAAAGGATCAGTTTATTTCTCAAAGAAAGGGGAAAAAAATGAAAAGCAAAAAATCGACTATGGTAGTGCTCATCCTGTGTTGTTTACTCGTGGGATTTGTTGTTTCGGCGCAGGGGGAAGAAAGCGTACAGGTGTCCTGTTATGTCGGGGATCCGGCTAACCTCAGGCATTTGGGAGATTTGGAAACCGCTGATATTGGAAATGCATCGAGCCTCTGTAACAATAAATTCAAAGACTGTAACGGACAATGTATTGCCTGTTACACCAATTACGAAAAAAAGACAGTCTGCATGGATTCAACAGGGGCGGAATATACAAGGGAATTACCCCGTCCAATCGCACCACATAAGAGAAGGTCTGTAAGATGATCGGTAACCATAGAATCGTTTCGATTATTGAAACGATATTCCATTTCTCTGCGGCCGTCTTGAAATAATAAGGACGCCGAGGATAAGAGGAAAGAGGTATGAGAGCGGCATCATAACTCAGGCCTGTCGAACAATCCTGGGGGACCCAACTGTCCAAGGGTAGGGATGAACCTTGAATCGGATTTTGAAGACGGCAGCGACTGCGGAAGGGAGGTGTGATGTCATAAATGGCGGCCATGACTGCGCAGCTTGAGCATATTTGAAAGGCCTAATAAGAAATTTCTAAACAAAAGGAGGATTTCATGAGGCAGGTCAAGACAAAATCGGGGATGAACAGATTCGGAGTGAAGCATCTTTGGATGGCGGCAACATTGTTTGCAGTGTTGTCTATGGCAGCGTGTGTCGCAGCGATTCCGGTCGCTATCAAGTATTACAAGGATGCAAAGTTTTATGCGGTAAGGGCCGAGATGCCTGTTTCCGCAGATAAGGTCTATAATACTGCCCTGAACATGGCGGAACAACGCACAGACGTGAAGATACTGAAGAAAGATGACAAGGCTCTTTTTCTTGAAGTGACAGACGGGATTCAGGTTGCATCTCTGAAGGCAGAACCTGTCAGCGGGGAGAAGACAGATGTGACCATAAAGGCGGACGTGCCTGAAGGAAAGGAAAAGGAGAAAGAGCTCGCGCTTCGGATTATCAACAACATCTGCAACAAACTCGAAGTGAAATGCACGGTTGAGAAGCAGTTATAGACGAGATATTATAAGTACCCTCTTCCTTAACGAAAGGCGGACAGGAAAATGGTGATCCGACGACCTACCCGCACTTCGCAGCGGGCTGGGCCGTGGCGGGCTATCCGGGCACTTCGATAGTATTTTCATAATAACATATGCAAAATCATACGCAAGGTCATTCCATTCATAATGCGTGGAGATATTTAAAAGAAGGAGAACACCTGATGAAATCAGTATTTGTTGCAATCTCAATATGTGCGGCCGTGATATTGCCTGCTTCGTTTGCCGAAGCCCAGGACAAACCCGCGGACAATATGGACATCATCCGCGATAAAGTACGCGCCGACAAGAAACTCATGATTGCAATGAATATGGAGCTTACCGAAACCGAGGCCAAAGCGTTCTGGCCTGTCTACGAGAAATACCAGAATGAATGGAATGACCTTGCGGAACGGACCGTCAGAATGATAGAAGACTACGCGAAGAGCTACAATTTTATGACCAATGAAAAGGCAGGGAAGCTCCTGGATGAATACCTTGCAATCGAGTGTGACCGCACAACGCTTTTCAAGTCCTATATGCCTGAATTCCGCAAGGTCCTTTCCGACAGAAAGGTTGCCCGTTACTATCAGATCGAGAACAAGATCCAGTCGGTAATAAACTATGAGCTTGCGAAGCAGATACCGCTCGTCGAGTAGAATACGTACGGTAAAGGCGCCGTCAGAAGTCTTATCCCACGTATCGGACTAAATTCCGGTAGACAATACGCAGTGAGATTGCTATATTTTGCATATCACGATATGAAAAGGAGAGAATCGCATGAAACCGGGTCTGAAGGAAATCGCCTTTTTCTTGATCAGCGCATTGTTTATTGCAGGGTGTACAACTTCACAGATGACTCAAAAAGAGATCTCGTCTTCTGCTAAAAACTCGCAGAATGAATTGCGTATGGGTATCCGGTGAATATGACAGTGTTCACATGCACTTCTCTAATCTCGCGCTGAATTGGAGTTTTTGAGAAAAGATGATATGCTTTGTGCAGTTAGGAGACTTCAAAGGGAAAATGAGCGGGAATGTAGTTCTACTGGTGCATTTCTCCTAATAAGAAGGAGGTGATGACAAATCTTTCTATCCGCAGGAGAAGAGTTTCCAGATATTGAGGGAAAAAGGAGGCAACAATAATGAACGTGATGAAAAAGACTCTTTATACCGTAGCCGCACTCGTCTTCGCGCTGGCTATGGCGAATACAGCGCTTGCTCAAGACACCCCGTTTGCGATTGAGAACGTGCCGAATGTGGTTGGAGTCGCCGTGGGCATGCTTCCCGACTACGAAGGGTCCAATGATTACAGGGCGGGCGGAGCCCCATTCTTCAAACTGACCTATCCTAAGAGCGAATGGTACCTGATACTCATAGCGACTGAATTGTCCGCGAACATCCTGAATCATCCATTTCTGCGCCTTGGCCCTGCCGTCAACTATCGTTTCGGCCGTAATGATTCATTCGATGCGGAAGACGATGTAATAGAACGGATGACAACTGTCAAGAATACTGTGGAAGCGGGCGCCTTCGCCGGTGTTGAATTCAGAGCAAGTGAAAATCCACGGAATCGTTTTATCGCATCGGTCACTTTTCTGAGCGACGTCGGAGATGAATACAAAGGTTATAACATAAGCCTCTTGGCTCGCTACTGGCATCAGGCGCACCAGATGGTCGACATCAGCCTCGGCGCCGGCGCAACATATGCGGACGACAACTATATGGACACATATTTCAGCGTGGACCAGGAGAATGCCGGCAGGACGGGACTGAATTTGTTCAGGGCCGAGTCGGGAATCAAAGATTTCAGTGTATCACCGGCTGTCGTCGTGCATCTGAGCAGAGACTGGCATGTAGCAGCCGGCGCACGGTACAAACGTCTTTTGGACGATGCCGAGGACAGCCCGCTGGTCGATGAAGAGG
>JBFLXP010000230.1:0-5322 GCA_040757315.1 Nitrospirota bacterium | reverse complement strand
GTGGATGGCGCAGTTGTCGGACAGGTCAACGGGCTGGCCGTGTATGACCTCGGAATTTTCAGCTTCGGCAGGCCAAACCGAATCACCGCGAAGACTTTCCTGGGTCGCAGCGGCGTGATCAATATAGAGAGGGAGTCGCAGCTAAGCGGACGGATCCATGACAAGGGCGTCCTCATACTGTCGGGCTATCTGGGATGGAAGTATGCTCAGGACAGGCCGCTGTCACTCTCGGCCAGTATCTGTTTCGAGCAGAGTTACTCAGGAGTGGAAGGCGACAGCGCTTCTTCGACGGAGTTGTATGCGATTCTGTCCAGCCTCTCAGAGTTACCGATACGCCAGGACATCGCGGTCACCGGCTCGGTGAATCAGAAAGGAGAAGTCCAGCCGATCGGTGGAGTGAATCAGAAAATTGAAGGCTTCTTCGACGTCTGCAACGCGAAGGGCGGCCTGACAGGGAAACAGGGTGTCATGATCCCTGTCCAGAACGTGCGGAACTTGATGCTGCGTGAGGATGTGGTGCAGGCGGTGAAGGAGGGTAAATTCCACATCTACCAAGTGAAAACGATCGATCAGGGCATAGAGATTCTGACGGGAGAACCGGCCGGAGACAGGCAGCCCGACGGAACGTTTCTGGAAGGGACGGTGAATCGGCTCGTTGACAATCGCCTGAAGGTATACGCAGAGAGATTGAAGGAATACAAACCGTGAAGTCGTGAAGAAATTCGCTCATGACCGGCGCCGGGCTCGTTGACAGAAGCTGGGGCGAGAAGAAATAATTAGGTATGTCGAGACGCTTCAATTCCTTCGGCCCTTATATAAAGAGACTCTTCGGGGCGACTGTTTACAAAGTCAATGTGGATGCGGGCTTCACATGTCCGAACAGAGACGGCACTCTCGGAACGACCGGCTGCATTTACTGCAATAACGACAGTTTCAGGCCGAACTCCTGCAGGCCGACCCTTTCCGTCATTGAGCAGATAAGAAACGGAGCATCTTACGTCAGGAAAAGATACAGGGCCGAAAAGTTCCTCGTTTACTTCCAGCCTTACACAAACACATATGCCCCCGCTGAAGAATTGGATCGGCTTTACCGTGAGGCGCTTGCTGAGCCCGGGGTGATCGGTCTTGCTATCGGAACGAGGCCCGACGCGGTCGATATGGAGAAGATCGGACTGATCGAATCTCTGGCCAGGGAAGCTTTCATCCTCGTTGAATACGGTATGCAGTCGATGTACGACAGGACACTCGAATTCATCAATCGTGGCCATGACTATGACACTTTTCTCAGGGCTCTTGACATGACAAGAGGAAGGGGGATTCATATCGGAGCGCACATCATTGTCGGATTTCCCACGGAGACACGGGAAGAAACCCTGGCCATGGCCGACGAGGTTTCCCAAAGGCCGGTGGAATTCCTCAAGATCCATCAGCTCCAGATAATCAGGGACACGCCTCTTGAGGCGATTTTCAGAGAAGCGCCTTTTCCCGTATTCTCCTATGAGGAATATATCGATTTCGTCTGCGAATTCATAGAACGCCTCTCTCCGCATGTAGTCCTTCAGAGGCTCTTTGCCACTGCGCCCGAAAGCATTCTGGTAGCACCGCTCTGGGGCAAAAGCAGACGGGAAATACTTAACGATGTCGAAGACAGGCTTGAGATGTTGAACACTTTTCAGGGCAGGAAGATGAAGGCGCATGCCGAGATCTGACCCCGGGTCATTCATGACTTGCGGATCGGAGAGCAGATGCGGTATCATCGCTCATTCTCGGCCCGCTACCGCGGCCCTCCCGAGGTATCCCGATAAGAATCGGGATAAATCCGCTCCGATACAGCATCTGCTCTGCCTGACTAAAAAATTTATGAATAATCTGGGCCAAAATGGATAGGTTACAAATGAAAGAAATAATCGCCGTCATTGGTGGAAGGAAAACGGAGAAATCGCTCCTTCAAGAGGCTGAGATGGTCGGTCGCCTGATTGCAAAAAGGAGAGCGGTTCTTTTATCCGGCGGACTCGGCGGAGTCATGGAAGCTGCCTGCCGAGGGGCGAAATCTGAAGGGGGAATAACAGTCGGCATTCTTCCCCATAATGACGCCAAAAAAGCGAACCGGTATGTCGACATCGGCATCGCAACCGGCATGGGTATCGGCAGGAATGTCATTATCGCCCGTTCGGCAGATGCTGTTATAGCGATTGGCGGAGAATACGGCACACTTTCGGAGATCGCCTTTGCCCTGCAGATGGACAAACCCGTGGTGGGCATAAGAACATGGGATATCAAAGGTGTCATCCCGGCAAACGATGCAGTCGAAGCTGTTCAGAAAGTGACGGAGTTGCTGGGTTGATTTGTTTTTATTCCTTCTCACGCGTAGCCGAATCGCCGATCCGATTCGTGCAGGGAATAAACGCACAGTCGGCCCGATAGTCTGGTACAATAACCCGGAAATGGATTCTGTCGCGGCACAGATGGAACTTCCGTATGCACGAAGTCAGGACAAACTGAGGGATTGTCTGGAACAGGCTACGGGCAAATCAGTATTCCTCGTCATAACGGACAATTCTACCAGAGTGGTGTCGGTCAGACCCGGAAGCAGAACGGTTTGCGTCAGACTACACTGGATGTTCCTGCACGCAGGCGATGATGTTGTCGGGGAGATCGCAGGCTTCATAAGGGTCAGGAAGGGAAAGACTCCGCTCATAAACAGATTCATCCGCGAAAACCGGCATTGCCTCAGGGAGAGAAAGCCCAGACCGTTCAAAGGGCGCATCCAAGGATCTCATTTCAATCTAAAAGAGCTGTTTGATTCACTCAATCAAGAGTATTTCTGTGGGCGTGTCAGTGCAAAAATCGGATGGGGAAAGAAGAATTCACGCCGCTCAGTCAGAAAGCGGACGCTGGGCAGCTACTGCAGGCAGAGTAACGTTATACGGATAAACCCCGTTCTGGACAGAAAAAATATACCTCTCTATTACATCAGATATGTGGTCTACCATGAAATGCTCCACTGTGAGGTAGGAGAGTCGGCGGACAACGGTAGAAGGCTTGTGCATTCTTCCGAGTTCAGAATACGAGAGAGAGAGTTCAAGGAATATCACAAGGCGAGGACGTGGGACAAGAGACACTGACCGGTGAAAAGTTGCGGTTCGGAACGTTGCCGGTAATTTGTCTATCGGCGCGGCTTTAGGTATAGTAGAAGAAGTGAAATTCGAGGAACTTGGTATTCCCGAGGGAATCATGGAGGGTATCAGAACTGCGGGGTTCACCGAGTGCACACCGGTTCAGGCGCTGACACTGCCCTCGGCTTTGCGAGGCGTCGACATCGCGGTTCAGGCCCAAACAGGCACCGGAAAAACCGCGAACTATCTGATTGCGGTCTTCTCGCTCATGCTTGCGTCATCTTCTCCGGGACGCGGCCCGTCACCACGGGCTCTCATCATTGCGCCGACGCGTGAGCTTGTCATCCAGATAGAGGCGGAGGCAAAGCTTCTGATGGGGAGGGCGCCCTTCAGGATCGTCTCGGTCTATGGAGGCATTGATTACCACAAACAGCGCGATGATCTCGCGAGGGGTGTGGATGTGCTGATCGGGACACCCGGCCGCCTTATCGATTACCTTAAGCAGAAGGTCTATAGCCTGAAGCGGACCCAGTTCCTTGTGATCGATGAAGCCGACAGACTTTTCGACATGGGGTTCATCAGCGACTTGCGGTTTCTGTTGAGGAGAATGTCCCCCTACAACAAAAGACAGTCGATGCTTTTTTCAGCCACACTTTCCAACCGGGTTCTCGAATTATGTTATGAGTACATGAACATGCCCGAGCGTTTCTCGTTGACGCCGGAGAAGATAACGGTTGAAGAGGTTGAACAGAAAATCTATCACGTTGGAATGTCCGAAAAATTCGGACTCCTGCTCGGAATACTGAGGCGCGAAGCCGAAGGACGGTATCTGATATTCTGCAACACCAAAGCGGCTGCCGAACGGCTTGTAATGCTCCTGAACGCAAACGGTTTCAAAGCCTCTTCAATCACCGGCGACCTTCCGCAGAAGAACCGTCTGAAGGTGCTGTCCCGGTTTAGGGACGGCGAACTTTCAATCCTCGTAGCTACCGACGTGGCCAGCCGGGGGCTTCATATCGAGGGGGTGACGCACGTGATCAACTACGATCTCCCCCAGGACCCCGAAGACTACGTCCATCGTATAGGTAGAACCGCCCGTGCGGGCGCCAGCGGTAAAGCGATCAGCCTGGCTTGCGAAGAATATGTCCATTCACTCCCGACGATTGAGGAATATATCAAACAGAAGATTCCGGTTGTTCCTTTGACGGATGAGATGTTCGTGACGGACTATCGAAGGAGGCCGAAGCGCGCAGGGGAAGCCGGGCCGAAGAGAAAAGAGTTCCATGGGGGACGGAGAGATGAAAAGACTTCGCGGGCAGGCGATCCGGCCCGTGTTTCCCATAAATCCCGCCGGAAAAAAATACCCTTTTCATAATATGAATCTGAAATGTTAGAATTATGCCGCCTTAGAGAAAAATGAAAAAAAAGAGATCAAAAACCGTAATCAGGCAGAAAAGCGTATCGGAGACGTCTCCTCGTTTTAAGATCAGGCGGTTTATCTTTATCTACCTTGCCATGATGGGAGCCTTCTCTCTCATCATCGGTCTGACGGCTGTCCGGAAGGTTATCGATATCAACGGTCTGTATACCGAGGCGATAGTCGTCATAACATCGAAATTTCTCAACATTTTAAATATGCCCGCGACATATTATGGATCGGTCATCAATCTGCCCGCCATTGCGCTCGATTTGAAATTCGGCTGTAACGGGCTTGAAGCGGTGATGATTTATTCGATTGCCGTTATAGCTTTTCCTTCGTCATGGAAGAAGAGACTGGTCGGCATTCTGACCGGGTTTCTTTTCATACAATTCATCAATATACTGAGAATCGTAGGATTGGCCTACACGGGAATACATCACAAGAGTCTTTTCGACTACATGCATATTTACGTTGCCCAGGGCATAATGATAGCAATTGCTCTCGGCATATTCTTTCTTTATCTTTCCTATGCAACGGCAGACGGAAAAACCGTCGCGTAAGCGAACCGCTTTTCGAGCCGTTATAATCTTTACCGTTTCCTTTGTCGCCTTCCTGATTCTTTGGCTGCAGGTTAAAGACTACTACGGTTACGCAATGACCCTGGCGTCATCTCATTTTATGGCAGGTCTCAAGGATTTGGAAGTGCATACGGCAATTCAGAAGGGCGATGTCGTCAAGGTGACATTCGCTTCCCGCGGACTGAGCCGGGATGCTCTTATGGACGTT
>JBFLXP010000229.1:0-5336 GCA_040757315.1 Nitrospirota bacterium | reverse complement strand
GCGCACGGCTCGGGAGCCAGATCATGCGGAGTTCCGATGACCGTCGCCCAAACTGTCGCTACACCTGCCATAAGGCTTAACGCCAGGAGAAGCAATAAAACCTTCTTCATCATTTCACCTCCATTTCCTAATTGATAAGGTTACCCTTCCGTTGAATGCTCCTTTCATGGAGCGCCCCTTACTGATATTTCCTCACCTCCTTTTCGCTTACGAAATCCTAAGACAAGTCAAGGTTTGCAGGGCATGAAAGGGGATACGCTGAATTTCCGGAATCAGGACACATGAATGGAATGTTTGTGGTGGGATGATATTCTGATGTGCGCATCTTAACGCCCCCCTCGGATCTGCTCCTTACGCTCATCTCGTTTTTGTCGCCTACCGGAGATAAAACTCCTTTTTTTATTTCTTTTGATAGGCTATGACGCATTTTAATACATGTAATGAATATTTCTCAATCAGGAAAAGGTTTGAAAAACATAGGGAAAAGGTTTTAAAGAAATTTAAAACTAAAGTTCACACTACACGGCACTTCAAATCAACGATAATCGGCTGCCTCAGTTTGCGTCCCGCGGTCAGCATTATCCGGCCATAATTTCTGGTAGTGGAGGGCGAGCTGCAACCGGTCCGAAACGCCGAGCTTCCGGTATATCCTGTTGCAGTGGGATTTTACCGTCTGTTCGCTGATACCCAGTTTCTGGGCGATCTCCTTGTTTCTGTAACCCTGGCAGATGTGATGCACAATTTCTTTCTCCCGTTTACCGAGGCTCACAGATCCTTCCTGCCGTCTCATGCATGCAAGCAACTTGATGATGGTTTGACGGTCCAACCACAACTCGCCGGTGGAGACCGCTTTCAGAGCCTTTTTTAAAAGGTCGGAATCGGCGCTGGGCGGGAGAATGCCGACGACTCCCCGGGCTATGAGATCCTTAAGCTGATGGTTTCCAAGAAAACGTATGGACCTGTCGCCGATCAGCAGAATTTTTATCCGGGTGTTGCGGAAGAAGTCTTCGGGAAGGCTTATGAAGTTGTTAAAATCGACGCTGAAATCGGTCAGAATGACATCGGGATTGAGTTTCAGGACATCCTTCAGGTCGGCCAGTAATCCGCCAATACCGGTGAATATACCGACGACTTTTATATCACGCTCGTCTGCGAGAAGGTCTCTCAACCCTTCGGCGAACAGATTGTGGCAGCATCCTATGGCGAGCCTGAGGGCCATTAGGAAAAGGGTTCCGGGATTCGAGGGTTAGAGGATTCAAGGGATCGAGGATTAAGATCATTAAGAGTCATGGTTATTTATAAGCTACTTACTGTATAAAAGTCAAGGAAAGAGGCCGGGAGACAGGGTTCCAGGATTCCAGGATTCGGGATGTTACAGTGCATGTTTATTTATAAACGAATTCAAGTGTAATAATGTCAATCTCTTGAGAGGATAGGGTAGATTGCCGCGTCACTGTGTTCCTCGCAATGACTGCCCACCCTGATGTCATCGCGATCCGCCATGGGCGGAGTGGCGATCTCGTAACTTGGATCCTTGACCCCTTGAACCCTTTTCTTACGATTGTAGTATCTGCCTGTAAATTTGTTCGATCGTACCGACCTTATTCATTATTAAGTAATTGTTACGGACAAATTCATAAGCGTTTCCCGCCAGACGGTTCCGCAATTCTCCGTCCCGGACGAGTCTGTCGATGGCGTCGAACCATTCGTCATATGTCCCCTTCCTTATCAATATGCCGGTGTCGTCCGTCATCGAATGCGCATACGGGTAAATGGCGGATGCTATGGAAGCGGTCTTCGTGATCGAGTATTCGAGGAACTTGAGGTTCGACTTGCATTCGTTGAACTTGATGTCGGCGCAGGGGATGATGCCGATGTGCAGCCGGAGTTCATTCAGGAAATTAAGATAATGCATGGGAGGCACAGGCTCATAATATGTGACGTGACCGACAAGGTCTTCAGGAATCCAACCGCAGAATATGAGATCCACTTGCTGCCTGTACTTCTTTTTTATGTCTTTCAGAGCCCTTGTAATGTCGCCGGTGAAATCCACACCGTGTGAAATGCTCCCCGACCATCCTACCCGGATTACCGGATCGAATTTCTCCATCGGCTTCACTTCGGCGATATAATTCGGAATCACGTGCACATTCTTGTTATGTTTCCTGAGTAGTTCGGCAAGCGGTTCTGTGGAAGTTGTGACCGCATCGCACGCCGCCATAATCTCCTCGGCGGCGGCTACTCTGTCTCCATGCCAGTATTTTGTGGCCTCGTTTTCCGGGGGAACATGCCATAGGTCGTCATCGATTTCATAGATCGCCTTCTTCTTGTTCTGTTGCAGGGCTTTTACAGCCGCAAGCACCTCGGGTGTGTACTGCCTCTGGAAGACAATCAGGTCATAATCCAGCAGTTCCGGGAGTTGAAAGCGGAATCCTATCTTGACCTCATGGTGCATCACGAATTTCAAAAAGGCGGCGGGCTGCATGATCCGGTAGAACCCGCATCCGCCGAAGTCAGCCTGAGCGAAATAGATTTTCATATGATAGTCTCTCCTTATTCTATATGGTTAGGTTTTTTCAATTGAGGGGTGAATGGTTCACCAATAGAGGATCCAAGGATTCGAGGATTCGAGGGTCCAAGTGTGTGAAAACAGGATTCAAGGATCCAAGTGCTCAAGGGTTCGAGGGTATAAGTCATTTCTTTTCAAGGCTCTTAATTAGAGATTTCAACATTCGTTCAATTTCTCCGAGATCTCTTTGTAATATTACTATTTGTTCAGAATCGAGATAACTTAGATCGCCTGACAGGAGAATCTGAGTTTCCAATTCGCAAAGAGGGCCCCTTGACCCTTGAATCCTCGACCCCTGCCTTATCTTATCCCCGTCGCTTTCCCTGCCTTCACCAGGAACTGGATGATCCAGAACTCAGGGACTTCCTCCCTCGGAATGTTTTGAAGCCTCAGATCCTGAATATCGAAGGAGAAATGGCTGAAATCCCGGGACAGTTTCAGGTCTTCGGGTTTTAAGTCCGGATTCCCCTTTATATCGTATATATAGAAGCCTGCCGCCTCGAACGACCTCTTGATCTCCCTGAGGGTGAAGAACCTGAGGTGCGTCACGTCAAGAATACCGGCCGGTGCATAGGTCCAGCGCCCGTACAGCAGGGAAACGAGAACTGAACTGTGTCTGACATTGGGGATGCTGGCCAGAATTTTTCCGTCCCGCCTGAGATATCCCTTGTGCTTTCTCAGCACCTCCCAGGGATTTTCGAGATGCTCGAGGACATCGCCATAGATAATATAATCGAACGTCTCTTTCCCGATGCCGAGTTCGGATAGTCCGGTCTTCTCTATGTCCGCGCCGATCGCCCTGTCGATGATCGCAGAAGCTTTCCGTATTGACTTCTCATCGATATCTATTCCGACAGTATGGCAGGACGGATACCGGTCTTTGATCGCCTTGCAGGTCGTGCCGATGCCGCATCCTATTTCCAGAACCGCTTCGGGAGCGCCGTCCATCATATCTATCAAATCCAGACGAGGGTTTTCGAAGTAATCAGCAGGCTTTTGGAGATAAAGGGGGGAAATGAAGCTGCTGTCTGCACACTGCTTCTTTAAGGTGACGAGGGAACGGTCTGAATACATTTCCAAAAGGCTTTCCCCCGGGACATTGTTCAGAACAAAATTGTCGCCCTGAGAATTGTATATGCGACCCGGCAGGACCTGCGGCCGGTTTTCCAAAGACGCGTCGATTGAGTGATGTACGTCGATAATCCCGTATCCGGCATTTACTGCCTGCACTGAGAGTTCGGCAGGGGTAAAAAACCGGAGCTTGTCGAAAGAGATAATTCCATCGTCGGAATACGTGAAATAGCCGTTGACGATTGAAGAGAAAACATTCATGTTCCGGATATTGGCTATTTCGACGAGGACTTTCCCATCGAGTTTAAGATAGGAGCACACGTCTTTTAACCACGTCCACGGGTCATACAGGGTTTCAAGAGAATTCTTGAAGACTATATAATCGAACGATTCCTTCTCAAGCCCGAGCGAGTCTATCGATTGATTCTTCGTGTCGAGATAATGGATTGAGTCTCTGCAAGTTGTCATTTCCCCGAACCCTTGACCCATCGAATCCTCGACCCCTGTCTTAGAGTCTCCACGAGTCTCCATCGAATTACCGCTAATCTCTATTGCCTTGCTGTCAGTCTCAACCGAATTGCCATCAGTTTCCACTGTGTCTCTATTTGTCTCTGCCGAGTCTCTTTTATTTTTTACATCCTCAATAAAGACCAACATCGCATCAGATCCTCGCTTTTCCAATTCCGGCAGATTGAGATAAGAGCGGGAATTGACTAGGAGGATATTCTTTCCCTCAAAATCGATGTGATCGAGGATAGAGCAGTCCTTGTTTGTCGCAGATGGCACTCTTTTCTTCACCGCAGCCGGCAGGACAGGTTATAATCTTCCATATTCATATTTTAGGGGTCGGGGATTCGGAGGGTCAAGACGGCTATGCAATTAACCAATAGGTGAATCGGTGAATGGGTGAATCGGTTAATGGGAATAGCCCGTGAGCACGGGGGCTCACGCAGCTATTAGAACCTATCTCAAAATCCCGTCTCTTCGTCGTTGGGTCTTTTTTCGTCATTCCCGCGCAGGCGGGAATCCAGTTCTCTCGGGCCTTTCTGGATGCCCGCTTTCGCGGGCATGACGGTTTTTTTCGGGGGAAACCGATTTTGAGATCGAGTCGATTCGCTTCACCAAATCACCGATTCACCCATTCACCTTTCTTATTTGTTCTTCTTTTTATCAATCATTTTATGCTTTGCATTCGGGTCGTTCAGTATATCGTCGACAATTTTCAACAAATTGAAGTTTCCTTTTAATATTTCTTCTAAAGTCATGTTGTGAAAATCGTCTTCAGACACCACTTTTGCCGCCTTGTAATCTTGCCTGAGCCGGATATATGGACATCCTTCGGCCAGTATGTA
Organism: Nitrospirota bacterium; assembly: GCA_040757315.1. Taxonomy (GTDB): domain Bacteria; phylum Nitrospirota; class Thermodesulfovibrionia; order Thermodesulfovibrionales; family SM23-35; genus JAKLQR01. Next base: position 344 of record JBFLXP010000229.1, on the reverse strand, counting down.
ATCTTTTTTGATCATATCCTCCAGCTTGAAGCAATAATTCTGCTCCATTGCTTCGGTTCTTTCATCGTATATCCCGCACAAATTGTCTTCGGTCAGATGTTTGCAGACTATAAAAGGATGTACGACAAATGATCCATCGAGCAAGCCTATCTTCAAATGGCAACAAAGTCCGCACCGCGTGCACAGGGATTCAAGATTTTCATTCTCCATAAAGAGTATCCATAAATAAGATCAGTCCATAAAATCTTATTTCGTCATCCTCCGGCTTGACCGGGGGATCCAGTTCCCTCACTCCTCGTCATTCCGGTTCGTCAGTACTCAAGAGGCATGCGCCGGAATCGAGT
>JBFLXP010000228.1:0-5397 GCA_040757315.1 Nitrospirota bacterium | reverse complement strand
CACAGAGTTGATTGACCTGAGCTGTAAAACGTATAGGATCGTCATAGAATGAAACCTGATTAACGAGAAGTGCGTCAAGGCCGGAAATGGGTGAAGGGTCGGCCGACCTTAACGAGGCCAATCTTTGAAGGGCCTTTCTCTTCTCATTCACGACCCGAGATGCCTCTTTAAGTTTTTCGAAGGTAAGCTCTCTTCCGGTTATTTCCTGGATTTTCGCGGCGAACCGTCTTACTTCATTCCTCCAGAGATTTTTTCCGTCTTCTCCCTTCTTATGCGGTATCTCCATAACGTATACCTTGCCGTTTGTCATTTCGTTGAAGAGTTCGTAAGCCTTTTTTTTGCCGTCGCAGGTTGTCTCGCCGACAATTAGGTCTGCTGTCTGAACATAAGGGCATAGACCTGTCAGTTTGAATCCCATGAATGCCTTGATGAGGGCGCATGTATTTCTGGGAATATATTTTTCTGCTTCGTCGGTGCCAACGTCGGCGCCAGCACAAAGCCCAATATAGACGCCGTCGACGGCGAGTATGAGTTCTTCCGGCACATAGACGCAGAACGTACCGATTACTTTCCTTTTCTCTTTCTTAGCTTCGACTATCTCCTCTATCCTGAGGCCGTGAACTTCGGATATGACGAAATCGAAATATTTCATGCTTTCGGGGCGATCTTTCTGCGTCAAATAAATGGTCTTGTATGCCTCCGAAAAGACCGCCAGTAATCCATCATGGGCATCCAGGTTCATTTCCAGATCGCCCCACATCTGCCTATAATCCTTTGACATTTCCTTCCTCCTTGAAAAGCGCTGATATTTGTTATTATTACCATAATCTAAACAAATAAATGAAATAGATAATAGTTATTTATAGCCTAAAAATGATAGATTTAGATGTGTTATTTGGATTCTATATATATCTGGGAATAGGTATGCTAATTAGCTATTGGACATATTCAGGCATGATATATTAAATTTAGCGTGAGGGGTAAGGGGCTGGCGCCCCGCCTGGTCTGCAAAACCAGTGCCATGGTTCTAAAGTACCCATGGTGGGTTCGATTCCCACTACCTCTCTCCAATAAGAAATACGAAACAATGCTATGCACCATATAATTCTCGGCACGGCAGGACACATTGATCATGGGAAGAGTGCACTCGTCAAGGCCCTCACGGGGATAGACCCGGACAGACTGAAAGAAGAGAAAGAGCGCGGCATAACCATCGATCTGGGATTTGCCGATCTAAGATACTCTGATGGCTTGACGGTAGGCATCGTCGACGTTCCGGGACACGAACGTCTAATAAGAAACATGCTGGCAGGCGCCGGAGGTATCGACATAGTTCTCTTCGTGATAGCCGCTGATGAAGGGGTCATGCCGCAGAGCAGGGAACACCTTAATATATGCAATCTATTGAACATCAAGACAGGCATCATTGCCATAACAAAGGCGGATCTTGTGGATGATGATTGGCTGGAGCTGGTAATGGAGGACGTGCAGTCCTTTGTGAGAGGTTCATTTCTTGAAGATGCCGAGATCATACCTGTCTCGGCGAAAACCATGACGAATATTGATCCCCTCAAAGAAAAGATTAGAACAGTTGCGTTGAATGTTGAACCAAAGTCTGAAAAAGGCATCTTTCGATTGCCGGTTGACAGGGTTTTTACCTTGAAGGGGTTCGGAACGGTCGTGACGGGTACGGCTGTTTCAGGAAGCATATCTACGAATGACGAAGTGGAAATTCTCCCGAGCAATATCAGAAGTAAGGTACGGGGTTTACATAGTCACGGCAGATCAATAGGCACAGCGTACGCCGGCCAAAGGGTCGCAATTAACCTGCAGGGCGTAGAAAAAGATGCCCTGAAAAGGGGCGACGCCGTTGTCGCACCGAACAGATTTCTTCCCACAACCACGCTCGATGTGAAGATTAATCTTCTTCCAAATTCGGCTGAACTGAAGAGCAGGGAAGACGTACATTTCCATATAGGGACGTCGGAAACCATGGCGCGGATAGTTCTCTATGATAAAAACAGAATTATGCCCGGTGAATCCTGGTACGGTCAGTTGCGGCTCAATGCTCCGGTTATAGCCGCTGCCGGTGACAGGTTTATCGTGAGAAGTTTTTCACCTGTTGATACTATAGGAGGCGGAGAGGTTCTTGACCCTACCGCACATAAAATGAGCCACAGAAAAGCTCTGGAAAACCTGCAAGTGCTTGATACAGGCAAACTTGACGAAAAAATAGCCGAAAAAATAAAGCGCTGCGACATACAGGGCATATCTGTTCCGTTCATCGAGGGATGGACAGACGAAGATGCTTCGATCGTTAATGAATGCCTGGAGACCTTGAAAGAAGAAGGTGTCATAATCCAGTATGAAGATATCCTTCTCCACAAGAGCCATGTGTATCGTTGTGAAGAAATGGCGCGGGGCACTCTCAAGTATTATCATGAAAGAAATCCCCTCAAACCGGGTATGCCGAAAGAAGAACTGAGAAGCTGCCTGAATATGAATGCAGGACTATTCGACTGTATTTGTTCAAACATGTCTGGTATCGCTCTGGAAAAAGATATTGTCAGACTTCCTGAATTTAGAGGCGTGTTGTCGCATGAGGATCTGAACTTGAAAGACAAAATACTCGAAGTTATAGAAAGGGCGGGATGTCGTCCTCCCACAAGAGAAGAGATCTGTCAATCGTTTTCTATGGAGGAGAGAAGGGCTTCAGACATCCTTAAGATACTGACAAGAGAGGGAAGGCTTAAGAGAATTAACGATTCGCTCTACCTGTCCTCAACTGTTTATGAAAAAATGGTAGCTCAACTGTGCGAATTCTACAAAACAAAAAAAGAAATGAGCGTAAGGAATTATAAGGACTACTGTGGCGTCCCCGGCAAATATGCCATAGTCTTTCTCAACTATCTCGATTCAGCCGGAATAACACGAAGGATTGGCGATGTGAGGATACTATTGGCAGAAAAAAGAAGGCATGAAAAGAATATGGCAGAAACTGTCGTGCAATAACAATTTCTGCCATATTTTGTACTTTTTGTCGCTTGACCAGCAACTTTAGCTCTTTCAGCTCTTTCATTTGAAGCATACCTTGGCCGGATTGTCTTTCAAGGCACTCTTGAGGCTGCTCCAGAAGGAGGACTCTCTGTCCAGAGCTTTCTTGCTCATCGATTTTTTCATCGCTTAATCACCTCCTTTGCATAAGAATATCCAATCTTTTGAAGCTAAATTATAACCACAATCTATAGATCAGAATATCACAAAAATGTCCTCTGTCAAGGAGCGACTACACGTAATTATGGCTATCTGCTTCTTGTTTTAATGTGCTTGCGCCAAGATTCGAGGTAGTCTTTCGTGACCCGCTTTACTGCATGGTCCTTTTTCGCATGCTCCTTAGCCCTTTCCAGGACCTCTTGGTCTGTTTTTCCCCGAGCGACGAAGTCGCAATCGACGCCTATGTCCCTGCACTTTAGAATTCTTTGCATTGTGACCTCCTTACAAATAGCTCAGTATTGTCAAAAATTGCCACAGAGACGGGAGAGGACGCATTTGGCACCAGAGAAAATCCCCGGGATATCCAAGGTCGAGGTTTCTATTTGTCACCTTTGACAGAATTCTTGACATTGGCGCACTTTCATCATTAGCAAGAAGGGTGCCTCTTCGCAATGTATTGTTTTTTCAGGATTTCCGGTATTCAGATGAAGAAAGTATGAGGTATTCTGTCCTGCCTTCAGAAATTTTGTCCGGGAATATTGGTTTTGGCAGGAAGCGAAAACTGCGACGGAAGAATTTCTCAAGACTGGAGTGGCCTTGTATATCCGTTCAATCAAACATTCGAATAGATAAACTCCCATAGTTCATCTCTCCGTCGGCTTGCATCGTCAAAAATCGGTTCCGTAAACAGCTCAAGAGACGCAGCGGCGCCGGATAGAGTTATCGCATATTCTATGTTCATATAGCCGTCTTCAAGGGGCACTACTTTCCTGGTTACCGCAAGTGCCTGGAAATCTCTCAGAGAACTCGTTCTGGATCTGCCAATGAAGAAGACCCGCCACCCTTCAGTGATTGTCATATTTGCCCGGTCAATCCTAAGATAATTCCTTCTTGTCACCAAGATAGATACCAGTACCGTGAAAACAAGAAAGACTGCAAGATCATAGCGGAGGCTGGGCAGGGAGAACAGTATGTAAAGTGCCAAGAAGGGCGCAACGACCGCAAGCAGAATAGCGCCGATAATTCTGTACGCTGATTCGATAGAATATACCCGGATGTCTTCGTTCACCTCGTGCATGGTTATCAACGCGGCTGACAACGGCTCATCTTTCATATATATGCGTTTGCTTCCATATAAATATCTTTTCCGATATTCGCTCACATGTCTAATTGATAGTAGCAATGCTTCTGAAGAAATATATCGAAAAAAAATATAGAATAATTTCTTTGACAAGCAGTCAGTTACAGGTATAATCAGAGTCAAAGTTTTGGAGGAGTTCATGATTAGGGTCGATATACCGGGATCGGGCATGCTTGAGATCGAGCATTTCGTCTGTGACTTTTCGGGAACTTTGTCCGAAGACGGCTTTATGCTCCCGGGTCTGAAGGACAAACTGAATGAGTTGTCCCGGAAACTGCGGATTCACGTGCTCACATCGGATACCTTTGGCCGGGCCAGGGAGGAACTCGCCGGAGTAAGCTGTCAAGTCCATGTACTGGAAGGCGAAGGGCATACTGAACAGAAAGAAAACTACGTGAAGAACCTCGGAGCCGACCACGTTGTCGCGTTCGGAAATGGAAATAACGATGAGCGCATGCTGAGGGCGGTGAAAATCGGCATCGCAGTCTGCCTGAAAGAGGGATGTTCGAGGAAGGCTTTCTACGCGGCGATGATATTCGTGATGTCTCCCGTCGACGCAATCGATCTGCTCCTGAATCCCAAGAGACTCATAGCAACTCTGAGGGTATGAAGATAAGAATTTTGTCTGGATTCTTTATTATCACTCCGGCAACCAAACAGATGAAAGATTCGCAGTGCTGTCATTCCGGCTTGTCCGGAATCCTTCTTCGGTTCTTGTCTGATGCGCCTATATCCGGAAGGATTCCCGACGCGCTTCACTTGCGGGAATGACGGAAAGGGATATTATCTGTTCCATTATTGCCATATTAATAATGTTGTGAAAAAAACTTTCATCAAGAGAGGTAGACAATGAAAACAAAGAAACCGCCTAAGGAATTGGACACCGTAATCAAGAGGATAAGCGCCATAGAGAAGAACAGGCCCGGTTACAAAGAGATCCTCGATTTCTTCAAATATGTAACCAGGGAGCAATACAAAATGAAGCCCCTGATAAAGGTCAAGCCGGTTGACATAAACGAAGAAACGGCAAAACGCCAGATGAT
>JBFLXP010000227.1:0-5399 GCA_040757315.1 Nitrospirota bacterium | reverse complement strand
CGCGATGCCGACCCGCAAACCTCCGGTCCTGTTCCCGCAGACTTGGCTACCGCATCCGGCAGCGGCCTCGATCCTCACATAAGCTCGGCCGCGGCTGAATATCAGATAAAACGTGTTTCGAAAGCCCGGGGTTTGGATGAGGCAAGAATTCGTACGCTTGTGAAGGATTATACAGAAGATCGTACACTTGGGATATTCGGCGAGACGAGAGTAAATGTTCTTAAGTTGAATATGGCTCTGAACGAATTAAGGTAGAATAGTCTGAGAATTATGCCTGCAGAAAGCTGAACAATGGAAGAGCAACGGCCAGATCCCGACCTGCTTCTTGATCTGATGCGCAGCGAAGCCGAGAAACGCCGCGAAGGGAATCTTAAGATATTTTTCGGCGCCGCGCCTGGGGTTGGCAAGACCTATGCCATGCTCGAAGCCGCGCGGCAGAAACTTTCCGAAGGCGTCGACGTGGCGGTCGGTGTCGTGGAAACTCACGGGCGGAAGGAAACGGAAAATCTCCTGACAGGGCTCGAAGTAATTCCGCGCCGTACCGTTGAGTACCGTGGGGCAACATTGTCGGAATTCGATATCGACGCGTCCCTCAGCCGCAAACCCGCGCTCATTCTTGTTGATGAGCTGGCTCATACAAATGCTCCGGGATCACGCCATAAGAGCCGGTGGCAGGACGTGTACGAACTGCTCGGCGCCGGGATCTCCGTGTTTACGACTGTTAATGTGCAGCACCTCGAAAGCCTGAATGACGTCGTCGCTCAAATCACAGGCATTCATGTGCGTGAGACTATACCCGATTTTCTCCTCGAACGGGCTGACGAGATAGAGCTCATAGACCTTCCGCCTGAAGAACTCTTGCAAAGGCTTAAAGAGGGCAAGGTATATGTGGCAGAAATTGCCGAGCACGCGAGAAGAAATTTCTTTCGCAAGGGCAACCTTCTTGCCCTGAGAGAGCTGGCATTGCGCCGCACTGCCGAAAGGGTGGATGCGCAGATGCAGGATTACCGGCGGATTAAAGGCGTGAAGGCAGTATGGCCTGCTGCAGAAAGGATAATGGTCTGCATCGGCGCAAATCCCCGTTCGATAAGGCTGATCAGGGCAGCCAAGCGTATGGCTGCCGGCCTTCGGGCCGACTGGATCTCTGTCTACATCGAAGCGCCGACCGCTGTGAAACCGTCGGAGAGCGATCTCAGGCAGCTTGACGACCACATGCGCCTGGCCGAAAGCCTTGGAGCGGAAACCGTTACACTCACCGGCCACAAGGCGAGTGAGGAAATTCTGAATTACGCCCGCGCCCGGAACGTCACCAAAATCATAATCGGCAAACCGACACATCCCCGGTGGAAAGATAAAATTTTCGGCTCATTGCTTGATGAGGTGGTTCGTGGCAGCGGCGACATAGATGTGTATGTCATTTCAGGAGATACAGATCAGGCTGTGCCAAAGCTTGCAGCGAAACGGATCCCGCAGAAGTCCCCTGTGAAAGATTGGCTTCTGAGCGGAGGGATTGTGGCGGCCTGCACGGGCGTAGCCGCTTTGATGGCTCCACATTTCAATCTTGTGGATCTTGCGATGGTCTATCTGCTGGGCATCATGATCGCCGCAAACCGCACCGGCAAGGGGCCGTCTCTTTTGGCCGCATTTCTCAGCGTGGCTTCCTTCGATTTCTTTTTCGTCCCGCCGTACTACACCTTTACAGTTCACCAGATCAGTTACTATGTCACCTTTATTGTCATGTTCATGGTCGCACTAGTCATCGGCAGGCTGACTCTGCGCGTACGTGAACAGGCAAGCGCCGCCCGTCTCAGAGAAAGAAGGACGGCTGCCCTTTATAACCTGAGCAGAGAACTTGTGCACGAGCGGGAGATCAAGAGCCTGAGCGCTATCGCAATGAAGCATATCGGCGAGGTCTTTTCGAGCAAAGTTGTCATTTTGCTGCCTGACGATAAAGGAAATCTGACGGCGCCTGTTACGGAAGAGGGAACCTTTACGCTTGATCAGAGAGAACTGAGCGTCGCCCAGTGGACGTTTGACCACAGACAGAAAGCGGGTCTGGGGACCGACACCGTTCCCGCGGCCAAAGCTCTTTATCTGCCGTTGGTCACTTCGTCGCGAACAGTGGGAGTATTGGGTATATTGCCCGATCCTTCTTCTACCCTTCTTGATCAGGAGCAGATGCATATTCTGGAAAGCTTTACAAATCAGACAGCCATCGCCATAGAAAGAGTTCTCCTCGCGGAAGAAGCGCAGAATGCGCTCCTCAAGGCAGAGACCGAAACCCTTCGAAATACCCTCCTCAGCTCCGTTTCGCACGATCTGCGCACGCCCCTCGCTGCAATCACTGGTGCCGCGTCCACACTGCTTCAACCGGATATTGCATTCGACAAATATCACCGCAAGGAACTCTTGAAGACAATGTATGAAGAGGCAGAGCATTTGAACGAGATTATCCGGAATATCCTGGATATTACACGCCTGGAATCAGGAGCTATAGTTGTCAGGAAGGAATGGCAGTCCATTGAGGAAATCGTCGGGGCGGTCCTTGAACGTTTCTCGCAAAAACTTGGTGACCACCCGCTATCGGTCGACTTGCAGTCGGACTTGCCTCTCGTCCCTTTCGATGCACTGCTCATCGAACAGGTCCTGGGCAATCTTTTGGACAACGCAGTGAAATATACTCCCCGGGAGACTCCGCTGAGGCTTTCTGCGATGTTGAAAGGAGATAATTTGCTGGTGGAGCTGGCGGACCGCGGTCCAGGCATACCCCCCGGAGAGGAAGGAAGGATCTTTGAGAAATTTGTCCGCGGTTCTGCCGCCAAGGGAGGAATAGGGCTGGGATTGGCTATATGCAACGCGATCATTACTGCCCACGGCGGGACTATATGGGCTGAGAACAGACCCGGAGGAGGCGCTGCGTTTCGATTCACGCTGCCCGTCGGCGGGAAGCCGAAACTGCCGGAGACGGAAGAACTCTGATGGAACAAGACAAAGGTCTTATTCTCCTTATTGAGGACGAGCCCCAGATGCAGCGATTTCTACGCATCATCTTGCAGGGTCATGGGTTCAGCCTCGTTGAGTCCACGACCGGACAGGACGGACTTATGCAGGCGGCAACGCGTTCTCCGGATATTGTATTGCTTGATCTGGGGCTGCCCGACGTGGACGGGTTGGAGGTGACCCGGAGGTTGCGGGAATGGAGCGATGTCCCGATTATCGTGATTTCCGCGAGGGAGCAGGAACAGGATAAAATCAAGACGCTCGATTCCGGCGCCGACGATTACTTGACAAAACCTTTTGGCGCAGGGGAACTGTTGGCACGTATTCGTGTTGCTCTGCGTCATAAAGCCATGCGGCAGGCAGGGCAGGAAGAACCTGTCTTTATCCTTGGCGATCTCAGGGTTGATTTGACGCAGCGGCGGGTATTTCTGAACGAGAAGGAAGTTCACCTGACGCCAATCGAATACAGACTCCTGACCGTTCTCATAAGAAATGCGGGCAGAGTTGTTACTCATAGTCAGCTTCTGAAAGAAGTGTGGGGACCTTCTTATTCAAACGAGACACAATATTTGCGGGTGTATATGACGCAGTTGCGCCACAAGCTTGAAGCAGACCCAACGAGACCACGCTTTCTGATAAATGAACCCGGTGTCGGCTACAGGCTTAGGATGGATATTGGAGACAAGACGTTTTAAACGAATCCAGAGAAGCCAAACGATGTTTCTTCATAACCTCCCAAATCCGGCGAGCCTTGTCTATTGCATCATTGCGAGCACCCGAAGGGTGCACGGCAATCTCATCGGAAAAGCGAGATTGCTTCGTTTCACTCGCAATGACGACTTTTTGTCGCTGGATTTGAGAACTTCATTCTTTTAACATCTCGTCCGCAATCTCGCTGAATATCTCGACCATTCTCACCACGCCAACCAGCTTCTTCTTGTCTTCCAGGACCGGCAACAAGGGAACATCGTTCCGAAGCATGAGATAGGCTGCTTTTGTGATCGACTCATGCGGTTCGGCAAACGCCTTCGCCGGGACCATAATCTCGCCGAGTGTCTTTTCGGCAAACGTTTTCGCTTCTTTAAAAAGGTTTTCCCACTGAGACGGTTCATCCCCTTCCACCCGAACGCCCAGTTTCGGCTCTATTCCCTTCAGTATCTCTCTCAGCCCGACGGTGCCGACCAGGTTGTACTTCTCATCGAAAACGAGAATCGAGATGGGCTCGGGATACTTTTTTGTGCTTAAGAAAGACACCTTGATAATACGCATGGCCTGGCTCACCGAAAACCAGTATGGTATGTGAGGGTATTCGAAAATGCCGATCATAATATCCTTTGTTGCTTTGCCACTCTGCATGGAAAAACCTCCTCTGTTTTCTTTCTTGAATCGGGAACGCCGGAAGATTCACCAATTTTATACTATCGTCTCACACTTTTCCACCAAATCGGGCACTCTGTCGTACAGAATTGTAGCAACATACAAAATTGTAGCAACAATAAATTAAACAAACCCTTATAAATCAATGGATTATATTTGGCATGGTTTTAGATATAGTTATAAAGCAGGCGAGGTGGCGAGAATGGGTACACTGACAGAAAGAGTAAGAGAAATTGAGAGAGAGGAGATAATCAACGCGTTGAGGGAGAACAACTGGGTGATGGCGAGGGCGGCAAAAAAACTCGGCATAACCGAAAGGATGATCGGATACAAGATCAGGAAATACGATATACGGAAGGAGGAGGAAAAACAGCAAACAGTAAACAGTAGGCAGTAAGCAGTAAGTAGTAACAGCGAAAAGCAGACGAAAAAAATACAAATACGAAAAATCAGGAGGTAAGAATGAAGGGCATAAGAGTTTTAGTTCTGGCAATTATCATTGCAGCGATGACGGCAGGCAGTCTGTACGCGGAGGATATCAAGACGGCTGGAAGCGCATCAGTCGACGTGATGAGCAATTACGTATGGAGAGGTCAGAAGCTCAGTAACAGTTGGGTAATCCAGCCTTCGATCGGAATCACATACGGCGGTTTCGGTGCCAATCTCTGGGCGAACTATGACACCGACAGGACGGAGATAGCGGGCGGCGAGACAGCCCACGGGGAAATTTCTGAGACCGATTTCACTCTGAATTACAGTTTTTCCATGGATAAATTCAATTTTACGACGGGATATATCTTCTATTCTTTCGATGGATTCAAGGATACACAGGAGGTGTACCTGTCCGCTAATTACGACACCCTGTTGAAACCGACTCTCACACTTTATTATGACTTTGACGAAGGACAGGGCGCATTCGCGGTGGCATCAATCGGACATTCGTTGGAGGTCATAAAAGGAACAACTATGAATCTTGGAGCATCGGCAAGCTACAACATCAACAATGAGGTCATGGGGTTGGA
>JBFLXP010000226.1:0-5400 GCA_040757315.1 Nitrospirota bacterium | reverse complement strand
CTGACTGCTTTTTTCACATCATCTCCCTTTACCTCAGAAAGCCCTGAAGTCAAAACTCCGATAACATCGGGACTGCTTTTCTCCATGATCTCATTGACCGTCTTAATCAGATTCTCATCACTGCCCATCACCACATCTTCAGTAAAGAGCTTTGTGCTCTGAAGCGCGATGGGTTCTCTAAAATGTTTTGTCAATAAAACCTTTGCAAGAAAGTTGCAGCCCTGCGCGCCATGAATGACCGGAATTGAATTATTGATCCCCTGAAACGCGATCGCAGCCCCGATGGACTGGGAATGCCTTAAAGGGTTGATAGCGATACTTCTTTCCGGTCTTTGAGAATATGTCCTATTAGACATATAAGACCTATTCCTTGAATAAAACCGGATACTGCTGCTTATCTGCTCAGCAAGATTAATTAAACCTTCATAGCCCGCATAGGCAGTATGCCTTTCCTGATTCACATCAATAAACGGGAAACCTTCCTTGATTGCGAGATATTGATTCCTTCCGCCTGCAACAAGGATGTCGGCGTTGCTCTCTTTCATGAGCCTCAGGAGGTTCTTTGGCATCACATCTTCAACAAGCGGCGCATTTTCTCCCAATATCTCTTTCATCTTCTCTTCATCTTCAAATGTGCTCTTCTTTGTGCCGACAGCAACTATCTCAATTCCCAGATCAAGAAGCGCGGAGATAAATGACCAGCTCTTCACCCCTCCGGTATAGAGAACAGCCTTCTTGCCTGTGAGGTGGCCATATGGTTTCAGTCTTTCAGCAAGCTTTGTTTCTTCTCGCGAAATAAGAGATTCAAAGCTCGAACCGTTCAATCCGCTCAAGTGGTTTAATCCGTTTGAACCGTTTGAACTGCTTGAACGGTTTAAACAGTCTTTTATTTTTCTCAGCGCCTTTGTCATCTCTGTCTTTCCAAAGAACGAGACTTCAATATAAGGGATGCCGTACCGCTTCTCCATCTCCCTTGCGACATTTATCAATGCGCGGCTGCACACCACAACATTCAGTTTCGCATGATGCGCGTAAGTGATCTCCTCAAAAGTCGAATCCCCGGTGATGCGTGAAACGATCCTTATTCCAGCCTCTTTTAACACCGGCTCCACAAGCCACAGATCACCGGCGATGTTGTATTCTCCGATGAGATTAATAAATCCCCCTTCATCCCCCTTTTTCAAAGGGGGAATATTTGAAAGCCCCCCTTTAGCAAAGGGGGGTAAGGGGGTATTTTCAGGCAATTTTCCTGTCCCTATTACATGATCAAGCAGCACTTCTCCTGCAATCCTGTTCCCTAAATTCTTCGGGCCGACAAAGCCCGGCGCATTGACCGGGATGACGCGGATGCCAAGCTCTGCTTCAGCCCTTTTACAGACAGAATCTATGTTCTCTCCAATAAGTCCGCTTACGCATGTTGCATAAACAAATATCGCTTTTGGCTTGACTGATTCATATGTCTTGCAAATTGCTGTGTATAGTTTTTCCTCAGAGCCATAGACAATATCTATCTCATTCATGTCGGTTGTGAAGCCCATTCTGTGTAAATTGCCGGCAGATGAGAGCGTCCCTCTGCCTTCCCACGTGTTTCCGCAGCACGCGATCGGCCCGTGAACAATGTGCGCTGTATCCGCAATCGGCTGGAGGACTATCATCGCTCCGTCAAAGGCGCATGACTCTCCGCCCCGCGAACGGCATACTTTGTCCTGCTTTTCCCGTTCACATCCGCTCTGTGTTAATTTGTCTATATTCGTTATCATGTTGCCCTTTGTCTTGTTGTAAACTTAAAAGCTCACAAAATTTTTATTGCTTCGTACCACCCCGGCCTTCGGCCACCCCTCCTAAAATAGGCGGGGAGCTTCCGGTATTAACTCCCCTCCTTGGTTAAGGAGGGGCAGGGGTGGTTTGTTCATTTCTCACCTGATCACATCAAAGCTCGTTGTATCTACCGTCTTTCTGTCCATCTCATCAAGCACACTATTGACGATCAGCGTCACAAGGTTAAGCGCTCCCTGGTAACCGATTACCGGATACCTGTGGAGATGATGCCGGTCAAAGAGCGGGAAGCCGATCCTGATAAGCGGCGTTCCTGTATCGCGTGTCAAAAATTTCGCATAGGAATTCCCGATAAGGATATCAACCGGCTCAGTGAACAGGAGAGAGCGCATATGCCACATATCCTTTCCTATGTATACCTTGCCGTTTACGCCAAAGGGGCTTGACGCGAGCAGTTCATTCGCCTCCGCCTCAAAGTGCTTGTCCCCGTTTGTGCAGACGATGTGCACCGGCTCGCCTCCCATCTCCATGATGAGGCTCATCATCCCAAGCAGGATGTCAGGGTCTCCAACGAGGGCAAAACGTTTGCCGTGAACGTAAGGGTGCGAATCAACCATCGCGTCTACCACGCGTCCGCGTTCCGCCTCGATCGCAGCCGGAACCGGCTTGCCCGTGAGCTTGCTTAGCTCTTCAAAAAATGCGTCCGTGTTCCTGATGCCGATTGGCGCGGCTGTAAAGGCCTTCTGTCCCCACTCCTTATGAATGTACTCGACTGTCTTTACGGTCGAGTATTTCTGCAGCGCGATTGTCCCTATGGCATTCACCGCATCCATGGCTTCAGGGATCGGAGTTCCGCCGGGATATAGCTTGTATTCTCCTGTGTTGGGCGAATCAAACGTCTCGCTTACATCCGCCAGCAGTGTAAATTCAACTCCCATCATCGCCATCAGCCGTTTGATCTCATGGTAGTTTCCGGTATAGGTGTCAAAGCCCATAATGATGTTGACCTTTCCGTTTGCCTCTCCCTTACTGCCTTCCGAAAGCGTCTTCAGAATGCCCTTCAGCATATTGTCATAGCCCACAATATGCGAGCCGACAAAGCTCGGAGTGTGAGCAAACGGCACAGGCAGTTCCTGCGGGATAACTCCTTTCTCACGCGCAGTCTTTATATAAGAATTGAGATCATCGCCGATCACCTCTGCCATGCAGGTCGTCGAGACCGCAATCATCTTCGGCTTGTAAAGGGCATAAGTATTTTCCAGGCCCTCAAGCATGTTGTTCAGGCCGCCGAATACAGCCGCATCCTCGGTCATGGATGTGGAGATCGCGGCAAAGGGCTCCTTGAAATGCCTGCTTAGATGGCTTCGGAAATATGCTACACAGCCCTGGGCTCCCTGCACAAAGGGCATTGAGCCTTCAAAACCTGAGGCGCAGAAGACCGCGCCGAGGGGCTGACAGGCCTTTGCTGGATTGATCTTGATATTCTGCCTTGCAAAGTTGAGTTCCTTGTATTCTTCAGTCTTGGTCCACTCCGAGACCTCTCTCACCTTTTCCGCAGGCCAGGGGTTTTCAAATTCTTTCTTGCGCTCAAACTGCTCCTGATACTCCGGCTCAAGAAAGAGGTCGCAGTGGTCTTTTATCTTTATCGTGCTCATTTTTTCCTCCGTATCAAATCCCATGTGGGGCTGTTTACCGTCATGTCCATGTCACGCGCAAAGACAGGGAAACCGTCAAACCCGTGATAGGGCCCGGAATAGTCCCATGAATGCATCTGCCTGAACGGTACTCCGAGTTTGTGGTAAGAATATTTTTCCTTAATTCCCGAGCCGACCATGTCCGGCTTCAGCCTGCGGGTGAATTCTTCAAGCTCATAGAGCGTAGCGTCATCCATGATCACAGCCCCTTCCTTCATCTCAGGATAAGTGCGCTTATAATCGTCGCTGTGGCCGAACTCGTATCCTGAAGCAACTACTTCCATGCCGAGGTCTTCGTAAGCGCCGATAGTGTGGCGCGGGCGGAGACCTCCGACATAGAGCATCACCTTCTTGCCTTCGAGCTTTGTCCTGTACTGCTCAATGACCTTGTCCATTACCGGCTGGTATTTTGCTATTACCGCTTCCGCCTTCCGCTGTATCGTTTCGTCGAATTTCGCCGCTATCTTCCTTATGCTTTCATAGGTCTTCGTCGGGCCAAAGAAGTTAAACTCCATCCATGGAATGCCGTACTCCTCTTCCATGTGACGGCAGATGTAGTTCATCGACCTGTAACAGTGGATCAGGTTCAGCTTCGCCTTGGTCGCGATGCCGATCTCATTGATCGTTGCATCTCCTGTATACTGCGAGATAATGCGAAGGCCCATCTCTTCTAATATTTTTCGCGAGGCCCAGGCGTCTCCGCCGATGTTATAGTCTCCGATAAGGGCAACATCATAGGGCGTTGATGTATCAAGCGTGCCTTTGCCAAGGACATAATCCTTTATGGTATCGTTGGCGATATGGTGGCCGAGGGACTGGCTCACCCCCCTGAAACCCTCGCATCTCACCGGGACGATCGGATACTCGAATTCCTTTGCGACCCGCTTGGATACAGCCTCGATATCGTCTCCGATAAGGCCGACCGGACATTCAGAAAGTATGCCGATTCCGTTTGCGAGCGGGAAGAGCCCCTTGAGTTCATGCAGCGCAAGGTCAAGCCCCTTGTCCCCGCCGTATACGATATTCTTCTCCTGAAAGTCTGTGGTGATGTGCATGGTGCCGAAGGTGTCTATGCCGGTCTGTCCGTTATAGTAGTTACGGCGCGACCACCAGCTGTACTGGCCGCATCCGACCGGGCCGTGGCTGATCGTGATCTGGTCTTTCACCGGGCCCCAGACGACGCCTTTGGCTCCTGCATAGGCGCAGCCGCGCACGGTCATTACGCCGGGGCGTGATTTAACATTCGACTTCACCTGACAGGTAGTACACTGGCCTGACGGGTCGTTCGCCGCAAGATGCTTTGCCCGGTCTTTCTTCGATTTTTCCGGATATGCGTCAAGGACTTCCTCTATCATTTTTTGTGTATCTTTAATCGCTGTGCTCAATGTTTCCTCCATATTATTAAGTTCAAACCGTTCAATCTGTTCAAACTGTTTTTAAACGGCTTAAACGGTTTAAAGTGTTTTTACGCTGCCTCTTCGCTCTCCATAATGCCGAAATCCATCAGGAGCCTCTCTAATTCGTCCATGGTGATCGGCGTGGGAATAACGAAGTTCTTGTTGTCCGCGATCTTCCGGGCCAGCTCACGGTACTCGTCTGCCTGCGGGTGGTCAGGGGCATAATCTATCACGGTCTTTTTCCTGAGCTCGGCGCGCTGGACCTCATTGTCTCTCGGCACAAAATGGATCATCTGTGTGCCGAGCTTCGCTGCAAGCTCCGAGATAAGTTCGAATTCCTTGTCAGTCTTCCTGCTGTTGCAAATCAAACCTCCGAGCCGCACGCCGCCGCTCTGCGCATACTTGAGAACTCCGCGTGAAATATTATTAGCGGCGTACATCGCCATCATCTCTCCTGAGGTGACAATGTATATCTCCTTTGCCTTGCCTTCCCGGATAGGCATGGCAAACCCGCCGCAGACAACGTCGCCTAA
>JBFLXP010000225.1:0-5415 GCA_040757315.1 Nitrospirota bacterium | reverse complement strand
GCTGCATTTTCCCTCTCCGGCGCCTCGGGCTTTCCGTAAATCTTTTCGATAGACCATTCGAGACCGTCGGGATGCGTAGAAGCAAACCATGACAAAAATCCGCCCGTCACGAGCGCAAGCACGGCAAGAGTTGCGAGGACTTTTCTCAGCGAGCCCTTCGACGACAGGGTTCTCGCGTTTTCAAGGTTCTCCACCAGATCCGGCCTGAGGGACCTCACATAGATGACGATCCCGGCCGTGATGAACCCTTCGACCGCTCCGATCGCCAGATGGATAGGCTGCATCATCATGAGGAACGTGAAAAAAGGCAATTCGGTAATCCCCGACATTTTCGTCTCAAGGACGACCGAGAGCGCCCCGAGCTGGAGTCCGATAACGACGCTCAGTATCGCGCCTATAGTTATCAATTTGGATGATTGTGTATTTCTGACAACCGTCTTATATATCAGAGGGTAGGCGATGAAGCAGGGATATATGCCGAGATTCCAGATATTCGCTCCGAGCGCAAGCAGTCCGCCGTCGGCGAAGAAAAGCGCCTGTATGAACAGGACTGACGCTGTGACAAGAAATGCGGCATATGGTCCGAGAAGGATCGCAAGCAGCATCCCACCGCCTATGTGTCCGCTCGATCCGGTTCCCGGTATGGTGAAATTGATCATCTGACCGGCGAAAATGAACGCGCCGAGGACGCCCATCAGGGGAATCAACTTTTCGTCCATCCTTTCCCGCAGTCTCTTCGCGGCAAAAAGTATTGCGCCGAGCGTACCCGCCCACATCGCGCCGCCCACCGAGGGAGAGAGTAATGCGTCTGCCATATGCATGATATTTGCCTCCTTAATGCATGTCTGTTTTATTCATTGCCGATATAGGGATATGGCTCAATTTATAAAGCCAGATCACGGGTAATCTTGAGGAGGCTGAAGACGAAGCGGAAGCCTCACTTACCAACCTGGTAAAAACATTATAATCAGAATAATCAGACGAGGTCGTGAATATAAACAAAGGTAGTTTATCTGGCTTCATGAATTGAACCATATCCCTTGATTCCGTCCGCTCAGAAATACGCGCTCATTCTCACACCGTAGATGACCCCGTCACGATCCTCGCCGGTTTTTAGGTCATCGTCCATATACTGGACATCCAGGGTGATATCGTTATATCCGGAGACTTTCACTTTCAGATATGCCTCCGCCGCGGTCGTGCGGTCAATACCCGACTCGCATGCGCCGTCGAGATACGCGTATCCGATTCCTATTTCGTCATTTTCTCTTCCCCAGAGCTTGCCATTGATATTCAGGCCTCCGGAGTAGATATCGTCATGATCGATTATCGCCTCGTCATCCTGCCAACTCGCACGCACAAAGACGCCGACGATATCTCCCAGTTTCTGGTCAGCAGATATTCCAAAGCCCTGCAGGCTGCCCTTTTCCCCGCCGGAGCACTCAAAGCGATCGTTCGTAGTGAAACCGTATAGCCTGTAATTGCCTTCTCCCAGATTCGCGGCAAGTTTGTATCCGGCCTGGAGTGCATAGTAATTGTAGTTTGTAAACTGACCATCGTCCGATTCGAATTTGGAATTCATCCCGAGGGCCCTTATCGAAAAGTCCGAGACGTTCAACTCGACGACCCCGCCCAGATCATAGGAAGGGAGGTTCACATTCCTGTGGTTCACGAAAGCTTCGTTCATGAACTGGCTGCACTCGCAGTTCGCAAAATTGTTGTCGTCTATGTATGCGGTGGCATCGATGATCCCGCCTGTTACTCCCAGATCTGCATTCTCGGAAAGTTTGAACGTATGCTTGTACCAAGCCTCCAGCAGATAATCCCTGTTTCTGCCGTTGATGTTCTTGAGATCGTCTTCGAGGTCTCCAGCAAAAGGCACCAAAGAGAACATTTCCAGATAATTCAGCCCATTGCCGGCGGCGAAACTCAGTGACACCCGGAATGCATCGGCTTCTGTGGGATGGAAGTTGATTCCGAGATCCAATTCGGCCGTCCCTCTTCCGGCGCTGTCGATTTTCTCACCATCCGTATCGGCATGCTGATAGATACCTGTCAGCATGCCGTCGACAGACAATTTTTCGTTGATCTCATATGCACCGACGTGTTTTGGAGCAATAACGAAGCAAAGGATGAGGAACTGAAATAAAATCAATACTCTGTGTACTACTTGTTTCATAGGGACCCTTTCCCGGGGCAATAAAAAAAGCCCCGAAAGCTGATTACTGACCTGCTGGTCATCTTCAAGCCTTCGTGGCTCTGTCGATGATCCAGAGTAGCATAGTGCCCTTCATGAAGTCAACAGATTTCTTTCAGCGAACGCACTTCGCTCTTTGCTATTCGCTCTTCGCTTTCTGTTAATGTGATCGTTTCTTAACCAAACTCTTGTACAAGAAGGCGATGACAAAAAAGAAAAAGTTCATCAGTACAATGGTTGCGCCGGTCGGCAGGTTCATGAGAAAGGAGGCATAGATGCCGGTGACCACCGATATGACCGCCACGCATGAGGAGATTATCATAGTTCCCTTGAAACTCCGTGCAAACTGGAGCGCGGTGACGGCCGGCAGGATGAGCAGCGACGAGGTGAGCATGATTCCAACGACTTTCATCGTCAGAACAACGGTTATTCCCGTCAGCACCACCAGAAGCGAGTTGATTCTTTCCGTGTCGATCCCCGACACCCGGGCTATCTCTTCGTCAAAGGTGGCTGCCAGGTTCTCATTATAGAAGAAGACAATCATAGCCAGCACCACGGCAGAGAGGCCTATCGACGTGTAGACTTCCGTCTCCGTGATCGAGAGTATATTGCCGAAAAGGAAACTGAACAAATCTATATTGAAGCCGCCCGAAACGCTTGCTACAAGTATGCCCAACGCGATACCGAGCGATGATACGATACCGATAGCCGCATCGCCGTAAATCTTCGCTTTCTGCGTCAGCTTCAGTATTCCTATTGAACTCACGACGACGATCGGCACGGCAACAGAGAGGGGATGCTGTTTGAATAACAATCCGACCGCGACACTTCCGAACGTAACGTGTGCAAGACCGTCGCCGATCAGCGAAAATCTCCTGAGCACGAGCAGGACGCCGAGAAGGGAACACACAAGTGCGATAAAGGAACCTGCGACGATCGCCCTCCGTATGAACTCATATTGAAGCGCAGAAAGAATGTCCAAATCAATCGTGCCTGTGGCAGATCAGGTGCTGCGCGAATTCCCCGAAATAGTTCGTCATGTTGTCGGATATGCAGAAGTCCTGAAAACTGCCAAAGAAGATTATTCTTTTGTCGATATAGAGAAGTTTGGATGCGTATTTTCCTATCGTCGCGCTGTCATGGGTCACGAGGATGATCGTAACATTCCGCTCCTGATTCAGCTCCCTGAGAAAGTGGTAAAAGTGCTCCCGCGCCTCCGGGTCAAGGGCCGTCGTCGGCTCATCCAAGATGAGCAGTTCAGGCTCGTTCACGAGCGCCCGCGCGCCGAGAACACGCTGCTGCTGCCCTCCCGAAAGTTCACCTATAAGGGTATCCTTGATGTCTGAAACGTCCATGAGTTTAAGGGCATAATTGATGGCCGCCTCGTCTGATTTCTTTAAGCGTTTCGGGAAACTCTTCTTCGAAAAAAGTCCGAGAGAGACGATCTCTTTAACTGTCGCCGGGAAATATGGATTTAGCAGGAGTCTCTGAGGGAGATAGCCGATCCTATGCCATTCCCCAAACTCCGAAATATTCCGACCGAAAATCGATATCTTTCCGCTGTCCGGACGGATAAGGCCGAGGATAGCCTTTATGAGAGTCGTTTTTCCAGAACCGTTCGGCCCGACAAGTCCGACATAATCGCCGGCCTGTATCCCGAAGCTGATATCGTTCAGGACTTCAAGGGAATTGTATCGAAAAGTCAGATTCTCGACTCTTACCACGTCTATTGACATTCGAGCCCTTTCTTTAGATTTACGAGGTTTTGCTCCATGAGAGAAATGAAGGTGACTCCTTCTTCCAGTTCGGCTTTAGTCACGTTGTGAGCGCCGTGGAGCTTGAGCATTCCGGCGCCTGTCTCCTTCGCGATCGTTTCTGCCACGCGCGGCATAACGAGTTCTTCATAAAACAAAAAGTGCAGGTTGTTGCTCTTCAACTTATTTATGAGTTCGATCAGATTCTGGGGCGTCGGCTCGGCATTAGGTGAAAAACTCTGATAGGCAGAGATGTAATTGAGGCCGTACCTTCTTGCCAAATAACCGAAAGCAAAGTGTCCGCCGTGGATAAGGGTATTTTGTTTGCACGAAGCAAGGGCATTGCGGTATTTCCTATCAAGTTGAGCGAGTTGCTTTGTGTAAGATGCTGCATTCCGGAGATAGTAGTCTTTATTTGCCGGATCCCCGGCGACAAACCCCTGAAGAATATTTTCGACCATTGTCTGTGCATTCGTAAAGTCGAGCCAGATGTGCGGATCTCTTCCATACTCGTCAGCATGATGCCGGCGCTCATCTGCATCATGCATATGCTCATCGATAAGTGCAACCCCTTTGCTTGCATCGATAACGAGCAGGTTTTTGTTCGGAATGCCTTTCAGCATATCCTCAACCCATGGCTCCATGTATTTACCGGTGTAGACAAAGACGTCAGCTTCGCTCAACGTAATAATATCTCCAGGCTTGGGCTCAAAGCTGTGGGGTTCCATGCCGGGAGGAAGGAGGAGAGTGACATCTGCCTTCTCCTTACCGACATTCTTTGCAAAGTCATAGAGCGGAAAAAGGCTGGTCACAACCTTAATTTTTTTCTCGTGCAAATTAGCCTCACGGCTTTTTTGACATGCGTACAGACAAAGCACCGTAATGAAACAGAAAACGGCTATTATAGAATGCCTTAATCTCATACTGCATTACCTTTGTCGATACAGTTCCTGCAGAAACCGTTCACCTGCAGAATATGGGAGACCACTTTGCCGTTCAGCTTTTTCTTCACCTCTTTCTGCAGCTCATTGATGGCGCAGAAACGTATATCTTCCACAGTGCGACACGAGAGGCAAATGAAGTGGTGATGGTGAGAAGTGTTGCCGCACAGATAGTAATACAGTTTCCTGTCGGGATGCGTGACTTTCGATATCACATCGCCCTGCGCAAGCTCCTCCAGATTGCGATACACGGTCGGAAGCCCTATCCTCCCGAACTGCCGCTTCAGCTTCCTCCACACTTCCTCCGGACTCAGGTAACCCGTTTCTTCCTTGAGAATGGCGAGGATAGCGAGCCGCTTCGGCGTGACCTTCAGACGTAATCTCCTCAGAACAGACGGGAAATCATGCTGCATAAATCCTCCTGCAAATAGAAATCATTTCTATTCATAATACACATCTCCGGAGGAAAGTCAAGGGGGTAGGATAGATATGGCAACTCCACCGATAGAATGACAAAACCCCT
>JBFLXP010000224.1:0-5431 GCA_040757315.1 Nitrospirota bacterium | reverse complement strand
AAAGGGTATGTGAAGTCGCCGAGGACACTGGGCTATGAGATATTCCGCAAGGTCACAAGGCTTGCCAAACATGGAAACGACAAAATCATCATAACAGCCCACCCTTCAGTTGCAGAGCTTCTCTCCGATGAGGAACGGGCCGGAATAGAAGATATAGAACACAAGTACAACGTGAAAGTGACCATCAGGGAGAGCCGGACCCTCCACCAGGAAAATTATGAAGTTACAGTGCTGTAAGCCGCTGATATCCCACATGTAGCCTGCCGTTAACGTGAATAAGTTAGACATCCTTATCAAAATCCTCACGGACATAAAAACCGCCCTCTTAGCGTATTCCGGAGGAGTGGATAGCACGCTTCTGCTAAAGTCAATGCGCCTTGCGGAAATGCGGGCGGTTGCTGTCACTGCTGTCTCGGAAATAGTGCCAGGTCATGAAGTGCCTGCGGCAAGAAAGATGGCTGAAGAGATAGGGATAGAACACAGGATTGTGGAAACCAGCGAACTTTCGAATGAAGATTTTGTCAGGAATACTCCTGATAGATGTTTCGTTTGTAAGGACAATAGATTCAGAATACTTCGGGACATTGCCATATCGGAAGGATATAAATTTGTTCTGGATGGAAGCAATCTCGATGATGCCGCAGATATCAGACCCGGCGCGAAAGCGGCGGTTAAACACGGCGTAAGAAGTCCCCTCGCGGAGGCGGGATTTTCGAAAAGCGATGTGAGAGAATATTCCTGCCAACTCGGCCTCCGAACCTGGAATCGGCCTTCTTCCTCATGTCTGGCCACGCGGTTTCCCTATGGCCAGAAGATTACCGGCGAGGCTCTCCGGAGAGTCGCAAAGGCAGAGGACTTCCTCAGAATGCTCGGATTCCGCGAGATACGGGTGAGAGACCACGATGGTGTTGCCAGGATAGAGGTGGGACAGGGAGAGATAGACGACCTCCTCGATGCAGGAAAAAGGAAGCTCGTCTGCGAGACGCTCACTTTTTTCGGCTACAGATTCGTTTCTCTCGATCTCGAAGGCTACCGGTCCGGCAGCTTGAATGGAGGCATGAAGAAATCAGATTAAACAAATCCGGCAAGATGGATAGGGGCAAGGAGTCGGGGATTTAAGAAACATACGCAGAGCACAAGAAAATCAATCACTTGAACCCTTGAATCCTTTTCGGCAACAAAATTGTAAAAGAACCTAATTTCATAGTGGAAAAAGAAATCTATCTCCGGGAACTCTCAAAATGCGTCCGCTGCGGAACCTGCAAAGCCCTTTGCCCGACATACGATGAAGAATCGATTGAGCCGATGGGTGCAAGGGGCAGACTTGCGCTCCTATGGGGCCTTGCATCGGGAGCTTTGCAGCCGTCCTCTGTTCTCAATGACCGGGTGTTCAGTTGCACTCTCTGTGGCGCCTGTTCGGAACTCTGTCCTCTTGGGATAGACATTAAAGAGGTTATCTACCATGGCAGAAACCTGTTGAGGAAGAGCGACAAGAGAAGAAGGTATCTTCGTCTTGCGCTCAACTTCTTCACGAAAAATCCGAAGTTGAGCTTCAGAATTCTTAGTATGCTCCAGCATGTTGCCTTGCCTTATCTGTCGAAGAAGGACCTTATTCCTTTCACCCTTCCTATTCCGGAGCGCCATCTGAAGGGAAACGTTCACGTAGTCCCGGCGTCAAAGAAGAGAGGCCGTGTCGCGGTCTTCACAGGATGCACCGTCAATTTCCTCTATCCGCATCTAGGGGAAGCCCTGATCAACGTGTTGAACCTTATGGGGTTCGAGGTGATTCTGCCCGCCGGTGAAGTCTGCTGCGGCGTTCCCCTGCGGACGCTCGGGCTCGAAGAAGAGGCGAAGCGTCTTGCAAGGAAGAATCTCGAAGCCTTCGGCATGCTTCATGTCGAATCCGTCCTTTCTCTCTGTCCTGCGTGCACTCATACTCTCAAGGTAGATTATCCGAAACTGATCGGAGAAGGGCCCGAAAAGGTCATGGACGTGTCGAGCTTTTTGATTGATAAGATGGATTCCCATTTCTCCAGGCTTGGATCATTTCCCGCGAATGCGGTATACCATGATCCCTGTCACCTAAAGTATGGCTTGGGTATAACGAAGGAACCGAGGGAAATCCTCGACTCGATCGGAGTTGATCTCGTCCGCACGAGAGGAGAGCACTGCTGCGGATTTGCCGGCGTGTTCTGCTTCTCGAACATAGAGCTTTCCCTGAAGCTCCTGACGAAATGCGCTGACGAGTATGCGAAAGCAGAGGCGATCATCACCTCCTGCCCCGGCTGCATCATCCAGCTTTCACGGCAGATAAAAAACAAACCTGTCCTTCATTTGATCGAGGTCATCGAAGAAGCGCTGGTTCAATAACAAAAAAAAGGTGAGATGGTGAGGTGGTGAGATGGCAAGGGAGAGAAAGTTGATCCGAATTATGTTCTCACCACCTCATACAGCCCTGGATAGTGCGGAAATACTTTCATGTAAGGCTCCGTGAGCTTCTTGAAGTCCTCGCTGTTGATGGCGGCCTCGAAATGCGCAACTGATTCCCACTCCGCAATATTGATAAGGTGGAAACGAGCCCACGGGACAACCGCCCTATGTAAACGGGTTGAGATAAAGCCCGGCCGCTTTCGCATGTAATCGGCTGCCCTTTCCCAGAAGACCATTGCTTCCTCTTCCTTTCCCTTCGGGACTTCAAACGGATTGATGAGGATTACATGCATACTCGTCTCTACTTGCCTGTTTTGGACTGCCAGAGTCCGAAAGCCGCACCGGTCGGATCTATGATCACGCTGAACCACCCCATGTCCGGAACCTCTGTGACATCTTTGACAACTGTGGCTCCGAGGGCCTTCGCCTTTTTTGTCGAGGCTCCAACATCTTCAACCATGATATACGGAAGCCAGTTGTCCGGAATGTCGGGGTGTGGCTTCCTCATCATTCCTCCGCCTGTTCCTTCCCCGACGCTTATTATCGTGTAGTC
This sequence comes from Nitrospirota bacterium, assembly GCA_040757315.1. Taxonomy (GTDB): domain Bacteria; phylum Nitrospirota; class Thermodesulfovibrionia; order Thermodesulfovibrionales; family SM23-35; genus JAKLQR01. Next base: position 2,448 of record JBFLXP010000224.1, on the reverse strand, counting down.
AATGTCCGGAATTTCTTCCAACTTCCAGTCGAACATGCTGCTGTAGAACTTCTTTGACTTTTCTAAGTCCTGCGTCTGCAATTCAATGTGAACAAATGGGTTTGCCATGTTGCACCTCCTAAAGGTTGTTTGTATTAAGGTCCCCGAAGATTGCGACAATCTTCAGAGTATTAAACGCCGCAAGATTGATGCCAGATGAAAGTTGCTGATTTCATTGCGAATTAAGAGGTAACCGTATTGACTGCACGAGGCAAAATGACTGACTCATATGGCATTCTGCCCGCAGATTTGTGAAAAATCTTGTCGTAAAAGAACTCTAACCCCGGATTATCGTAAACGCGTGATGAAGAAGAGCAGACGCCCCGAGAACTTTTGGGACTCATTCTCGGCCCCGATAAGAAGCGGGACCTCTCTATGAGAGCCGTAGGCCGAGGTATTTCCCGAAAGCGTTCGGGAGATAAAGCCGCTCCCGCACTGTGTCTGCCCCTTTTTGTCATTCTTTTGTGGGCGGGGGAAAAACGTATCAGTTCGTTGCTATTTGGTTGCGATTTTCGGATAATGGATAATCATGGAAAAAGTAATTCCTGCCTTCTTCTCGAAGTCTGCTGAGGAATACAAAGCCAATACTGTCTTCAATTATTTCGACGGCGAATGGAAGAGTATCAGCTATGAAAACCTGTCGCACTCCATCAAATCCATTGCGGCGGACCTTCTGAAACGCGGGATTCGAAAGGGAGACAAGATTGCGATCATCTCCGAAAACAGGTATGAATGGTGTACGGCTTATCTTGCTATATCGTTCTGCTGTGCTGTTGCGGTCCCTATGGACGCTCAATTGGGACCGGATGAGATTAGGAATCTTCTTGCCGACTCTGAATCCAAGCTCGTTTTTCACAGCGATAAGACTAAAGATAATCTCGAAATGGCCGTGAGCCGAGATACTTCTTCACCCTTGTCAGTTGTTGCGATCAACTTCGATTCGGGTACCTTCAAAGACATGCTGCTCACACCCGCTCTCGGAGAATATCCCGGTGTCTTAGAGGATGACATTGCATCGCTCATATACACTTCCGGCACAACGGGTATTCCGAAAGGAGTGCTTCTCACTCACCGGAACTTCTGTTCCGATGCGGAGGCGATCATGCAGATTGGGCTGATCGAGCCAGGAGACAGCTTTCTTGCCATTCTTCCCTACCATCATACGTATCCTTTCATGGGCAATTTTATTCTGCCCGTTGCTGCCGGACTTACCGTCACCTTCCCTCGGAGCCTGAAAGGACCTGAGCTGGTCTCGACGATCAGAGAAAAAGGGGTAACGATCCTTGTCAGTGTTCCCCAACTGCTCGAACTGATAAGAAATGGCATCGTGAATAAGATAAGGCAGTTGCCCGGTCCCTTGCCGCCCATAATGCTCGGGATCTTGCAACTCTGCGGAAGCTTCAGGCGGTCTACGAACATGAACATTGGAAAGACCGTATTCAAGTCCGCTCATAAAGCCCTCGGAAAGCGATTCAAGTTCTTCGCCAGCGGCGGTGCAAAACTGAACCCCGAAGTCATGAAAGACATGGAAGCCCTCGGCTTCACCGTACTTGAAGGTTACGGCCTTACCGAGACGGCGCCCGTCGTGACATTCAACAGCCCGCTGATGAAGAGAAAGCCCGGCTCTATCGGGAAGCCTCTGCCCACAGCCGAGATAAGGATAATCAAGCCCGAAACAGGTAAAGAAGCAGGGTCAGAGGAGGAGGGCGAAATAGTCATCAAGGGACCTATGGTTATGAAAGGGTACTATAAGAATCCTGAGGCGACGGAGCAGGTGCTGAAGGATGGCTGGTTTTTCAGCGGCGACCTGGGGTACAGGGACGAAGACGGATATATTTTTGTCACTGGCAGACTCAAGGAAGTCATCGTTCTGAGTTCAGGGAAGAACGTGTACCCGGAGGAAGTGGAGGGGCAATACCAGAGCATTCCTCTGATAAAAGAGCTATGTGTTATGGGCATCGAAGAGAGAGGCCTTGTTGAATCACTCCAGGCCGTGATCGTTCCTGATCTCGAATATGCCCGGAAGTCTCAGATCGGAAATGTTCAGGAGACTTTAAAATGGGAAATCAGTAATATCTCCCGCAGTCTCCCATCTTTTATGAGAATTAAGGGATTTACAATCTATCCCTATCCCTTGCCGAGAACACCTCTGGGCAAATTGCGCCGGTTCATGGTGAAAGACCTTTTGAAAGTGAAAGGTGAGAAGTTGAAAGCGAAGAGTGAAGACAAAAGGCTCATGGAAGACGAAATCGGCAAAAAGGTGATCGAATGCATAAAGCCGCTGCTGAAAGCGGGAGTGCCGGTACAGTCGGGCGACAGCCTCGAACTCGATCTCGGCCTCGATTCCCTCGCCAGGATCGAGCTTGTTGTTTCTCTTGAAAAAGTCTTCTCTTTGAAGCTTCCCGAGAC
>JBFLXP010000223.1:0-5464 GCA_040757315.1 Nitrospirota bacterium | reverse complement strand
CAGTTTGCTAACGGTCAGGCGCTGAGCTATCGCTATTTGATCCTTTCTTTCCAATTTGGAGATTCTATAGCCAATATCGACGCCACTTAGATGACCATCCTTGAAGAGTTTTTTTACTTCATTAGGAAGTGAATTTAGCTTGATAAACTGCCTCACCATTTCTGGTGATAAATCAACAATGTTTGCAACTTTTACCAAGGATTTATGTTGCTCATGGAGTGCCCTCAGGTTGTCTGCAACTTTGAGGACATTAATCCGCCGTTTTTTTCTCTTTGTTCCCGCGATTATTTCGGCTATTAATTTGGCTTCCTCTTGTTTATGCATTCTTTTAAATCAATTTTTTATAATAACCTTCTTTTGATAGCCACTCTTCCAGCGCCATTTTGGCGATTTCTTCCTTTTCTAATTCAATTGCTGTAGAAGCATCGTTTAAAGCTTTTGCCAGGATCGGAGTAAGCGGTACAATGACCTTCTCTTCAATCTTCGGCCTCTTAGCCTCGTCAAGTAATTCCTCCTTGCTCGCCGCTGGTTTCTTTAGCCCCGCATCAACAAGCCGCATCTTCTCGGGCTTAGTAAGTGTTCCAATCTCCTTCGCAAGATTTATCATTTTATGTTTGTTATCACCGGCCGCAAGCATTACTCTTTTAACATCTTCTTTAGTAATTTTTTTCTCTTTCAGCATCTCTTTTATTTCATTTGGAGCATATTGAATTCTCAGGTAGTCATAAACAAGTGGAACGCTAACACCCAATAGTCTTGCAACTTTCTTCACATTTTTGTAATTCTTATAAAGAAATGCAATTACATCTGTGACATCGGCCCGATTCAGGTCAACTCTATGAAGGTTCTCACTAAGGGAGATGATTTTTTGTTTCTCTGGAGTAGATTCTTTTAGAATAATTGCCGGAACTTGTTCTACACGCAATTCCTTAAGCGCATTGAATCGCCGTTGCCCAACAACAACTTCAAATTTATCACTTTCATATTCAATAACAACGATCGGTTGGAGTAATCCTAATTCTTCTATGCTCTCTTTAAGCTCCTCCAGTTTCTCTTTTGGATTCATTTTTCTAACATTGAATTCGCTAACCTTTATCCTCCTCATCGGGATCAATCTGAAATCTTCATTTGTTCTCATAAATCTCCTCCGCTTTATAGCGCTATCAAATCACGGTCAGATAATTTCTAACTGTGATATCCACTGACAACATGAAAATATCAAAAAGAGTCTATCAGAAAAGGTGACAAAAGTCATTTATCGCGCAATAGAGAGATTAGGGGGACGTCGGTTCTCAAAGGAAACGAAAAGGGGTCTATCTTTTGCGACATGCTCGGAAGTTGTGAAGGAAATGCAGAGAGTGATTTGGAACCGGATTTCATTAAGGGAATGTCAATCGCTTTTCGAAGTTGTAGGGGCAAGAGGCGCACCAAGGGAAGGGAAAATGAACGTTCCCCTATTATTTGAAAAGATTCCCGACATCCGTCTTGCTTATCGACGGAGGGGATGACAGACAGAACTCTGTATGCAACGGTAAGGTCAATTTGATCGCGGCTTAGCGTGTAAGCCGAAATGGAAAGAATGTATCTATCTGTAGCTCTCCTTGCGCAACTCTGCGGTCAGCATGTAGACGATGCGTTCTTTTCCATTGATTTCGTAAAAGAACCGGTATTTTCCGATCCTGTATCTCCAGGTTGCAGGCTCATAGTTTTTCAGTTTCTTGATATTCTTTCCAAAATAAGGGTTCTCTCTCAGTTGGGGATAGACATATTTCAGAAGTTTCTTTCGGATGCGTTCGCCGTAGGCGCCAAAGCCGCCGGCGATGTCCTCAATAAACTGGTCGGTCTCAAAAACCCTGAATTCAGCCAACCATCCTGCCTTTCTTCTTTGCAGCATCCGCGTGCCCTCTTTCAAGTTTCTTCAGCAGCCGGACATTCGAAAATATCTCTTCCATCTCAAAGTCGTCGGCAAGCCCCTCTTCTTCCAGCTTTTCCAGCGCCAGGGTTTCGATCAGATTGGCGATACTCCGGTTATCCTCACTGGCGGCGCGGCTGAATTTTTCATAAACTTCGTCGCGCAATCGCATCGTTACGGTCTTTGGCATTCTCATTCACCTTCTTTCTATTTCGTTCTTATTTACTCTAATGCATTCAAGGAGATTAATTCAAGCATGTTTGGGTTTGATAATGCTTTCGCAGGCGACAAAGGTGATAAAGACGACGATCGCTGTCGATTGTTCCACCGTCAACTCCGTCGTCGCATGTCATCCCAAATGACGATAGAAGTGTCACTATCTTTTGTTGAGGCTTCTCACTTTTGGGAAATCATTCTTCCGGAGCGATGAGCATGCACCTATCGACGTATTATCGAGTTTTGGCCGGCTCAGGTATAATAAAAAATTTCAACCGGGAGGTCGTAATGTCCAGCACTTTCCAGGAATTAAATGCAGTTGTAATGCCAAACGGTTCTATTCAGATGGAATGGACGGACACCGGGGAGCAAATAAACAAAAACCGGCATTTGCTGCAGCGGGAAATATACAGAAGATTTGTCTCGGATTCTGAAGCAGGTCTTCTTTTCCTGGGGTTCTGCGACAGGACAATCCCTTTGTCCCCTTCTATCGAATTCCTCAGGGAATTCGCGGGATTGTTCGCGAAGAAATTGAGACTCACGCCTGATCTGGAGGTTATCCGGCATAGAGTAAGAGTCGATATCGAAGAGCGCGAACTCGGCAGATTCCTCGATAATATCCCCCCAACGACAGGAGCTGAATATCTAAGCGGCGAACTTCTTGAGGGTCTGTGGCAGAGACTCAACATTGCGTTTCAGCGGGAGATCGGGGCATATGGCGGTACGGTAGAAGAATTCATCAAGACATTCAGTCCTGATATACACCTGGTGGGCAGGGTATTTTTTCACCTTGTCGAGAGCAAAAGGGAAGATCTTCCGTTCGCATTCCTTGCAACCTATTCAACGGGCCTGAACAAACAGGGGGCATCAAAACATCTCCCCTTAAAATATGCGTTGGAGGAATTCGGCAGCGACAGCGAAAAACTTCTGCATGGTCCCTGCTCCGCGCGAGATCAAATTCAGTTGTTCCTGTCCGGATTGGGCAAGCATGTGCAAACACGTTGCCGCCGTGCTGTATGGGGTGGGGGCCAGACTCGATGAAGACCCCGGCCTCTTCTTCAAATTGCGGAATGCCGATATGAGCAAGATGATAAAACAGACGGTAGCGGACAGAACCGAAAAGCTGCTCGAAAAAGCGTCTCGCAAAAGCGGCAGGATTATAGCAGAAGCGGATTTGTCCTCTGTTTTCGGTATCGACCTCGAAGAACGGGTTTCTTCTGCGGGCCGCGAATTCTCCGCGTCCAAATCATCGCGCATTCGAGTCAAACCATCTGCACAGACTGAAAGGCGAAAACTCACCGCAACAAAAAGTAGAAAAAAAGGAAGGATGAAAAAAGCGGGGGAAAGACTGTCGGAAAAGCCCCAGCAAAAAAAGCCAAGACAAGCAAAGCTATTGTCAAGATAAAGAAGACAGGGACAAAAACCGCCGGAAAAGGCAAATCAGTGATTCCGCACCGCCCATGAACGGGCTTTGTGCCTATCTCTTCGGCTTCTTTCTGAATTTCTCCAGGGAGACTATTTTTTCGCCTGACGCGGTTTCTTTCTCCGGATGAGGAGGCATGGCCTTCGGCAATTCTTCGTCAAGCCAGTCCCAGCGCTCAAACTTCACTTTCGCGTCAGGTGAGAAGACCGAAATGATATCGTCCGCGTTTATGAAGCATCGCTCGGGCCTGTTGCCCTCGCCGAATCCGAGGGTGGCGATAATGCTGCCGTCCTCGGTCCATTCGAGGTTTTTGAAATTGGTCTGATTAAACACGAGAACGAGGCCATTCTTTTTCTCTTCCTCGGTGAAACCTCTTTTGCCTATTGTGGTATTCTCAGAATGTTTGATGACGATATAGACTCTGCCTACATCATTCAGCAGATCGTAGAAAAGATTCTGGAGATATTTTATTTGATTCTTCATAGCCCTATTCCTGTCTTGCATAGGGATATGGTTTCAATTTCTGAAGCCGGATAAACTACCTCTGTTTATATACACGCCTCTGTCTGACTTTAATGTCTTCACGCTTCATAAGTGAGGCCTACGCTTCGTCTTCAGCCTCATCGAAGTCACCCGTGATCCGGCTTCAGAAATTGAAACCATATCCCTCACGTTGCGGCATGTTACCTTATTTTACACCACAACGGAAAAAGGCAAGTCGTGAAGAAGGATTCCGGCCAAGCCGGAATGACGGACTGACAAGATCGATAGGCCGAAAATTTCGGTTCACATGCTCGAGGCGGCCGGGCATACGGGTAGAGAAAGCTTTCCGGCAGCACCTTTGTGAGCGGAATGTATACAAGAAAGCGCGTGCGTTTTCATTAAATGCCATATGTTCTCTCACAAGCTGAATTCTGCTTCGGAAAGGTTTTTCTGCCCGTATGCCCGGCCGTCAAACACTGGAGGGGGGAGGGGCCTCCGGGGGAGGAGGCCCCTCATGGGAGGGAAGGTTAAACTTCCTTTTGGGGTTGGGGAGCTTTTCGCAAAAAAGCAGGTACGTCGATATTGTTCTCGTAAGAGGACATGATCTCGGTCGTTACGAGATCTATACCCAGTTCCGTTCTGAGGTTCTTCGACAATACCCGCTCCGAGCCTTTCAAACTGACCGGATGTTTCAGAGGAGACCATTTCTTCACCTGCGGCAATTCAACCTTTTCTTTTGGTTCGCCAAAACCGGTGGCGATCACGGTGACACGCACTTCGTCTCCAACATCCGGATTAATCACGGCGCCGAATATGAGATGCACTTCCTCGTGCGCCGAATCGTATATATAAGACACAGCGTCCTGAACGTCGTTAAGGGAGAGTTCAAGGCCGCCCGTAATATTGACGAGTATACCTTTGGCTCCTTCGATCGATGAATCTTCGAGCAATGGATTCGATATGGCCTTTTTTGCGGCATCCAGGGCGCCGGTTTCTCCTCTTCCCACTCCGGTTCCCATGACGCCGCGTCCTTTATCCTCTATGATTGTTCTGACGTCCGCAAAATCAACGTTGATGAGTCCGGGTATCAGGATTATGTCCGAGATTCCCTGCACCGCCTGTTTCAGCACGTCGTTAGCCACGGCGAAGGATTTGAGCAGAGGAGTGCCTTTTTCGACGACAAGGCCGATTTTGTCGTTGGGAATTACGATGAGGGTATCGACGTTTTTCTTCAGTTCAATAACCCCTTCTTCAGCGTTCATACACCTTATCTTTCCCTCGTAGAAGAAAGGCTTGGTAATGACGGCGACTGTGATGGCGCCCATTTCCTTCGCGACTTTCGCGATTACCGGTCCGGCTCCAGTGCCTGTTCCGCCTCCCATTCCGGCAGTGATAAAGACCATGTCGGCTCCCTCAAGATATTCGGCGAT
>JBFLXP010000222.1:0-5512 GCA_040757315.1 Nitrospirota bacterium | reverse complement strand
AGCAGGTCAGGTCCGTAAACTGCCGCCAGACCTTCTCCAGAGTGGCGCTGATCTCTATGGATTCCTGAATGACCATGGGTCGGTTTATTTATTATTATAAACTTTATTCCCGATCTTGTTTCGTCTTCGGATATTTTGCGGGGGGCTTTACTTGTCGGGCTGTTTTTGATACTTTAAAAGAATATTGCCGTCGGGGGGCGCGTTCAAACCCTTTCCCATATCGGAGCGGAACTATGCAGAATTCCTTGACATAGTGTATGTCCATGAATCTGGAAATCCGGCATATTATTGATCTTCTTATCAATCCCCTCTTCTATCTGCTTCTGGGGATCGTTTTGCAATGCTTTTTTAAGAAGCACCGGATCAGGATGACTGCAATACTCTTCATCTCTTCATATCTACTGACCATTCCGTTTACGGCATATGCCGTTTCCAGGATCTGGAAGGCCGACGATACGTTCCGTCCGGATGTGGGTTACGATGCGGCTGTCGTCCTTGCCGGATTCAGCGAGTCCACCTGGCATCTGGAGAGGCATGGACTGCCGTATATTCCGCCTGATTTTTTTGCTTCCAACGATGCAACAGACAGGATTCTCGCGGGGATCCATTTCGTTAAATCAGGGCATGCGAGGCTCCTCCTCGTGGGCAAGTGGTTCCGCGAATCGCGGAAATATGGATCTCCCGTCTACTACGATGAGGAGATGTCCGCAAGAAAGCTTGCTTTAGAGATGGGGCTGAAGGATGAACAGATACACTTCTACGGAAAAGTGAAAAGGACTCTGAACGAGGCCGAGGGAGTCAAAAGATTTGTTGACAGTCGCCGCCCCGGCAGGGTACTCTTAATCACCTGTGAAATCCACATGCGCAGGGCGCTCGCATTGTTTCATAAACAGGGGATCTATCCCGACACTTTCTCCGTAAATAAGGAAAAGGGAATAACTTTGGAATCCTTTATCCCAGGGGTGGCAGGCATTGAAAAGACGAAAAGCTGTCTGCACGAAATCGTCGGCTATGCAGGCCACTTTCTCAGTGGAGATTTATGAATCGGATCGAAAACCGGCGATCCATCGACAGGAAATTCTCGATTCTTCAGGAAATCTCGAGCGTCATCGTTGCGACCAAAGATGTCACGACGCTTGCATATCTCATGCTTGACCGCGCCATAGACTACACTAATGCCGAAAAAGGCTCGCTCATGCTGAAGAATGAAATGGACGAACTGTACATTCTTGCGGCAAAAGGTTTCGACACACCCTTTATCGAAACTTACAAAATTAAGGTCGGAGAGGGCATCGCCGGCGTCGTTGCTAAAACTCGGACATGCATTCTTGTGGAAGACATCGACACAGATCCCAAGTTCAGACAGATAAAGAGAGACCGGTACAAGACGAAGTCCTTTATTTCCTGTCCGATCGTCAGCGGCGAGAAATTATTCGGCGTCATCAACGTTAATGATGAAAAGGATTCGAAGCCCTTCGATGAAGATGATCTCAGTCTTCTGAGAGCCATCGCCGACCAGGCGGCAATTGCATTCGAAAACGCATTTTTGATCAAACAGTTGAAAACAAAGGCATACGAACTCGAGGTGGTCAACAGGAAATTGATCGAAACGGACATCGACAAGACGGAGTTCATTACGCGTATTTCCCATGAATTGAGGTCTCCTCTCAATTCGATTAGAGGAGCCACACATTACCTTCTTAACACCGCGACTTTGAAAAAGAAAGAAACGAAGGATTTTTGCCGGATCATATCGAATGAGACAACTCGCATTGTTGCCATGGTTGAAGACCTCTTCAATTTCCTCAGGCTCGAAAATGAGACGGTAATCACCAGGAAATCGTTGTTTAATCTCTCGGTTCTCCTGGATGATCTATCGGAATCGAAAATCGTCGGAACCTTGATGAATGACAAGAATATAAATTTCCGTGTCGATACTAAGGAACCCGCACACGATGTGATGGGCGACAAGATCAAAGTTGCTCATTTGTTCATGAATCTGGTGGAAGGATTGTCCCACTACCTCCGCAGCGGCGATTCAATCGACATCGCAGTCAGAGGAAACGATTATATCGACGTGAAGGTGTCCGCATCAAGGAACCTCCCGGAGGAGGTCATATCCGGCTTGTCCAAATCGAAATATTTTTTTTACAAAGAGTTGTCTTTCGGCGAAATGAGGCTGTATTTGGCTAAGAAGGGTGCGGAAGCGCACGGATGGCCCTTTGAGGCAAAGAATGCCGGCGACGGTTTTTTTGTCCGCATGACGATACCTATGAGCTCGCGCGATGCACTGGAAACTGTTGTGACAATTACGATGAATATGTTGGCGGACTTCGTTTCCGAGCTTTTGGATCTGAACACTTGTTCGATCATGCTGCGAGATGAACTTACGGCGGATCTGCTCATCAGGGGATCGAAGGGATTGCAGGACGAAATAGTAAGACGTACGAGGATCAACATCGGCGATCAGATCGCCGGTTGGGTTGCCGCCTCCGGCAAGCCGCTTCTTGTTGAAGACATAGAGAAAGAACTCCATCTCAGCAGAAAGAATATAGCCCAGTATAGTACCAAATCGCTTCTCTCTCTGCCGCTGAAGATCGGCAGCAGCGTCGTGGGTGTTCTGAATCTGAACAACAAAAGGACGGGCGAGATTTTCCGTCAGCGGGATTTATATATCGCTTTGGCTGTCACCGACAGAATTTCACGTTTTCTTGACAAACTCTATTCTGGATATGAAGAGGGAGACATAGACAGGTTGATTACGTCGTTCACAGACATGTTGGATGCGATGAAAAGATATCGTTCGATAAGAAAAATCCTGTCCGATCTCGTCTTGAGAATCATGGAGGAGCTCGGAGCTTCCGAAGACGACAAGAAAAAAGCTCTCTATGTCTCGACGATCTACGATCTCGGTCTTGCTGAAGTGGATGACACTATTCTTATGAAACCACAACTCGCGGAATCCGAAATCCTGGCGCTCAAGCAGCATCCTCTTACGACTGTCGAGGTTTTAAATTCCTTTGAATTTGACGAGGATGTCAGGAAAGCAATCTTACATCACCATGAAAGGTACGACGGCGCCGGCAATCCCGCGGGCTTGAAGGGGTCCGAGATACCGCTGATATCAAGAGTGATTGCCGTGGTGGATTCGTACGGAGCCATGATTTCGGAGAGACCCTATCGAAAGGCATTCATCCACAGCGAAGCTGTATCGGCCATTAAAGCAGGCTCCGGTTCACAGTATGATCCCGATGTCGTTGAGGCGTTTGAGAGAGTATTACAGGAAGAAGAATGGCAGATATAAATTGCCCTCCGATTTTTTGCCCCAAAACTTATGGCCCTTAAGCTGTAATGCCCATGAGTCTCGACCATGGCAGCATCTCCGCATCCGTCATGTTTCTTCTCTACTTTCTCTATATTTGTTTCAGGCTTTTATCGTACGAAAACATATGCACTCTCATCAGATTTCAAATCCCCCTACCTCCGTTTTCTGAACAGGGACTGCAAGTATGCCTTTTCGGGAGGATTTCACCTTCCCATTTCCGCGAAGACCTTTTAACTTGACGAGTTGCTATCAGGTTGCCGAAAACAGTCCTTTCCCACTGACGACGATTGATATAACCTCGCAGACACTCAATAAAAGAGGAGCAATACCGGCTTCTGGAATATTATGTCGCAATAATGGAAGTAAATTTATATAATAAAAAGCGGTATGAACACTATTAACTCGATAGACTCTATTGATGCAAGGACTGCAGTATGCTGTGAGAACGTATACGCTATACGGTCTTTGACTGATTTGCGCTTCACGGTCACTTATGTGACCGCTGCTGACTCTGCAAACGCTATAAACGCAACAATGCAATGAACTCTATCAACGCATTCTAAGGGGAACGGCATGGAATTGATTAGAAGAATCAGATCAAGAGATGCAAAAATCGCCATAGTCGGTCTCGGCTACGTCGGACTGCCTCTTGTTATCGAATTCTGCAAAAGGGGCTTTCCTGTCACAGGTTTTGATGTCGATCAGGGGAAAGTCGATCTTCTCAAGCAAGGGAAAAGCTACATTAAACATATCAGTCTTTCGCACCTCAGATCACACCTGTTACGGTTCACTCCGACTTCTGACTTCAGTCAGCTGTCGGCTATGGACTGCGTCATCCTTTGCGTACCTACGCCTCTCGACAAAAACAGGGAACCCGACATGACTTACGTATTCACGACAACCCGGACAGTGGCTCAGCACCTGCGAAAAGGTCAGCTCATCGTACTCGAATCTACCACCTATCCCGGCACCACTGATGAAGACATGCGAGAAATCCTTGAGGGTAATGGTCTCAGGGCAGGAAAGGATTTCTTCCTTGCTTATTCGCCCGAACGTGAAGATCCGAACAACAAAGATTTTTCTGTCGGGACGATTCCCAAGGTTGTAGGCGGTTATACAAAAAAATGCCTGACCGCAGCGAAAGCTCTGTATGATTCGATTACCGAAAAGACAGTGCCTGTCTCTTCCACAAAGGTCGCTGAAGCGACAAAACTCCTCGAAAATATTTACCGCTCTGTCAATATCGCGCTCGTGAACGAAATGAAAATGCTGTTTGAACGTATGGGAATCGACGTCTGGGAGGTCATAGAGGCGTCGAAGACCAAGCCCTTCGGTTTTCAGGCCTTTTACCCGGGTCCGGGGCTCGGAGGCCACTGCATTCCGATCGATCCCTTCTATCTCACCTGGAAGGCGAGAGAATACGATTTCCGGACTCGGTTTATCGAACTCGCCGGTGAAATCAACACGAATATGCCATATCATGTCGTGCAGAACGTGGAACTGATTCTGAACAGGTTTAAGAAAGCACTCAATGGTTCAAGGATACTCGTTCTCGGCGTGGCATACAAGAAAGACGTTGCCGACCAGAGGGAATCCCCTGCTCTGCGCATCATGCAGCTTCTGAAGGATTATGGCGCAAGGGTGCAGTACCACGATCCTCATGTGCCCGCCTGTAGAGGCCACAGGCATTACCCGGATATAGACATGAAGTCCGTGAAGCTTACAAAGGAAGTCCTGAAAAAATCCGATATTGTCCTTCTTGTCGCCGACCATAGTTCGTTCGACTATGCCTTTATCGGCAAATATGCAAATTGCATCGTTGATACTCGGAATGCATTTCGGAGGAATAACATTAAAAGCGAAAAGATATTCATGGCATGACGTATTTTCAAAAAATCGTGAGGAATAAACAGTAAGGTGTCAGCCCCTATCCGGTCAGGCTCCCATCGCCCGAGGCGCCTCCGGTTTTTCTCGGCATTATTGGTTTTCTCATGTTTGTGCAGCCTCATATTATCGATCTTTCCGGGTCTCGGTCATTCCGCGCAGACAACTCTTTCCTGGCAGGCTCCCGCAACAAATGAAGATGGCACTCCGCTCACAGATCTTGCCGGATGCAAGGTTTACTACGGCACTGTCTCGCGGAATTATACGCAGAGCAGCGACGTCGGTGAAGCCACCAGCTATACT
>JBFLXP010000221.1:0-5530 GCA_040757315.1 Nitrospirota bacterium | reverse complement strand
TGTTGAAGCTGCCGATCAGTTCCTTTGCCTTTGGAGACTCAATCCTTGATATATCGACTTTGGTATCATGCTGAAAGCCGATGGCCCATGAGATTGTCGTTGTCAGGGCCACCGCCACGAGCACATTTGGTATTTTGGGGGCCACCTTTTTTAATCCGAACATTATCGCGAAAGCCCCGACCCCCATAATAAAGGTGGGCCAGTGAGTATAGTTGAGTGATGCCTGAATAACCCTCGCTATCGTCTCATAATGGTGTTCCGCTTCGTCAACCGTTACTCCGAACATTTTTGACAGCTGGGATGTGGCGATGATGATGGCTGCGGCGTTCGTAAATCCGTTGACCACGGGGTGAGAAAGAAAATTGACCACCAGGCCGAGTCTCAGTGTGCCCAAAAGGAACTGGAACGCTCCGACTATCAGCGCGAGCAAAATCGCATAACCCACATATCCCTCGCTGCCGGCGGTCGCGAGCGGGCTTAAGGAAGCAGCGGTCATGAGTGACACCACTGCGACGGGGCCGGTTGCGAGCTGCCTGCTGGAGCCGAACAGTGCGGCGATCATCGGCGGAAGGAAAGACGCATACAATCCATAGTATGACGGAAGTCCGGCCAATTGAGCATATGCCATGGACTGAGGAATCAGCACCAGGGCAACGGTCAGACCGGCTATGGCGTCGTTTCTCAGTTTTTCGAGGTTATAATTCTTAAACCATTCCAGAAAGGGAAAGACACGCGTCAACATAATTGATTCTCTCCTTATCTTAATGAGCTAACGAATTACATAGTTAGAATGAAACTGCATCGGGTCAGATATTTCTTTCCAGGTCCAGGAATATGCGGAATCTGTTCGGGCGCTTCGTGGAAACCGAGTATGCCACAATCGTTTCGCCGGAATAGAATTCCTGAGTCAACCGCAGCGCCGGGAACCCTTTTGACCCGAGAGAGCCGCTCTGATTGTCATCCATATGCACAACATCAACATAGTTCTTTGCCCGTGTGACCTTTATGCCGTATTTTTTCTCGAAGAGTTCAAAGAGCGATCGGCTCTCGATATCGTCCTCCAGCAAGAGCGGGCAGATATGATACGGTATATAGATTTCCTGGAGTATGACCGGTTCGTCCTGAACTCTCCAGAGTCTCTTGATATAAATAATGTGCTTGTCCGGAGAAATATCGAGCTTTACGTCGAGGTCGTCGATGGGCATCATGACGGTGCGGACCAGAACAGAAGAGGTCGGTTCTTCATCATAATCGAGCAGGAGTTCCTTCAAACTTGCATGCATGAGAAACCCTTCGGAAACGATATTCCTATGGATGAAAGTGCCTTTGCCCTGCTGGCGTTTAAGATATCCCTGCCTGACGAGTTCAAGAACGGCTGTTCTGACAGTGGCACGGCTGACATTAAACATCAGACACAGCTCGCCTTCCGTAGGAATCTGAGAACCAACGGGCCATTCGCTCGACTCTATCTTCTTCTTGATAATGTCATATACCTGCAGATAGAGTTTTTGATGATCTTGTCTTGATACCAATTCTACGCTATCCATTGTGCGCTTCCCCCAATAATGACAGTCACAAACCGCTTCTTATAATGTTCAAGCCATGAAAAAAGGCAACGCATTATAGTGCGGCATAATAAGACTTTTCGATATTGTTTGCCCTATTACTACAGGTGCATCAAATTGGGGGATATTATATCAATAGTACAATTAATTTGCAATATTATATTATTCGAAACATTGCTCACATCAAAAAGGGGCTTGACACAGGACGTCCAATAACTCTAAACTTATTGAAAATAAACCCCTTATTGAATTTTTTTATAAACCTGATATGCTTTTAAAGGAGGAACAATCGAACTCGTCACGTCATTTAAAGAAGTTGAAGAATTCGTCGGCGGTTTCCTCCGGGGGTGCATGCGAGGATTGCGGTAAAATGAGAGTATTGCTGGTCGATGATGAAGTAGATTTCGTCAAGACACTCGCCCAGCGGCTCGAAATGAGACAACTCAAGACTGACGCAGTTCACAGCGGAGAAGAAGCGGTTTCTTTTGCAGAGCGGCAGGCGCCTGACGTTGTTGTGCTCGATCTAAAGATGCCGGGTATGGACGGCATAGAAACTCTCAAAATGATAAAAAAGACCTGTCCGGATACGCAAGTGATTATTCTGAGCGCGCACGGCAGTGAAAGAGACAAGGAAAGCGCCGAATGTTTCGGGGCATATGGGTTTTTGAAAAAGCCTGTAGAAATAGAGGCCCTCATGGAGACGATAAAGAGCGCGTATAGAAAGAAATGCGAGATGACTCTGTAGAGTCGTGGGGAACGACGAAGATGCTAAAAAAATAAGAATGGAGGAATTAGATGGCGGAGAAGCTTGAAGCTAACGTTTTGGTGGTGGATGACGAAGAGCAGTTTCTGAAGGTATTTTCACAAAGGCTTGAAGGCAGAGGCATGAAAGTCGACACTGCAGCGAGCGGTGAGGATGCCCTGAAGCGGGTGAAAGGTAAAGAGTTCGATGCGATTATTCTTGATCTTGTCATGCCCGGCATGGGCGGGCTTGAAACACTTGAGCGGATCAAAAAAGAGAATCCCGATATACAGATCATAATGCTCACCGGGCACGGCACCGTCGAAAAAGGCGTCGAAGCGATGAAGGCCGGCGCCGTAGATTTCCTGGAAAAACCGGTGGATCTCAACAAGCTTCTGGAGCGGGTCGAAGAAGCGAAGCGGAAAAAAATCCTTATCGTCGAGAAGAAACACGAG
The DNA here is from genome assembly GCA_040757315.1 of Nitrospirota bacterium. Classification (GTDB taxonomy): domain Bacteria; phylum Nitrospirota; class Thermodesulfovibrionia; order Thermodesulfovibrionales; family SM23-35; genus JAKLQR01. The sequence goes on along the minus strand of JBFLXP010000221.1, from coordinate 2,768 downwards.
GAGCAGATCAAGGAGATCGTCCAGAGCAAGCCCTGGTAGATCGGACTTTGTGAGAACGTAGGGGGGTTGGTGCCGGCTTCTTTTACTCTGGCCGCCAGCCCGTCATTCCCGCGAATCCGTCCTATGTATTGACGGAGGGAATCTGGAATACGAGAAGACTGGATTCCGGGTCAAGCCCGGAATGACCGCAAACTGCATGATGAGAAGGGCAGATGTCCCGACAAGAATCGGGATAAAGCCGCTCCTATGCCGTATCTTCTCTTCTCACGTGAAATATTCATAAATAATCCGGGTTAGGAGCGAGGGAGGGTGATGACTACATCCTTTCCTTTTTCTTCGAAAGCGCCCTCCAATCGGCGGGCGATATTCTGCAAGAACGGTATCGAACAGCGCCTTTCGGCCTCACTTTGAGGCGTCTCTTCGCCTTCCGGCGAGATAACCACCGATATACCTTCTTTGGAGGATAATGTTTTCAGGCCGATGCGAGAATTCATAGCAAGACGGTTTATCATTTCTTCGAGAACGCAGAACACCATAAGCTGAAGCAAAGCCGGGCTGCTGTGAATCTGGAGGCGGTCGCTCTCGAAAGCTTTTCCGATGACGATTCTCTTCTGGTTGGCTATTCGGTGCATGAGGACTCTCAGGTCGTCAACGCATTCATTCATGTCGAAAGTGGTCTTCAGACAGTCCATGCGGTGTGCAAACCGGTTCAGGTACGAGCAGAATTCCGAAGACTTCCTCACCTGGTCTTCAATGGACTGCATTATGTCCACAGTATGGTGAACGTCCTTTACGTCGAGATGCTCTCTGGAGGCCATCAAATCTCCAACGAGTCCGGCCGATTCTTTGATGAACGCAAGATGGTTCTTTACCTCATGAGTGAAACTCGCGATGATTCTCCCGATGAACTGCATCTGCATGATTCTCAATTCCTCACCAGCGCTGTCCATCAGATCACCTCCGGCTTTCTGCCCTGTTCTTGTCCCCTTTTACCTTGGCTGAATTGATTTTCGAAATCAGCTCCTCTATGTCGATCGGTTTCATGATGTATTCGGCCGCTCCGCTCTGCATTCCTTCCTGGACGCTTTCCCTGTCTCCGTGGCCCGTGAGAAGAATCACTTCAATCGTCCGGTCGATCTTCTTTATTGTTTTCAATATTTCTATGCCGCCCATTCCCGGCATCTTCAGATCAAGGACAACAACGTCCGGAGTGTCGCTATTGATAGAGGCCAGAGCCTCGAGGGCATTAGAAGCCGCTCTGACATCAAAGTTCCGCAATTGCAGCCGTTCCGCCAGCGCCGATGCGAACTCCACCTCGTCATCGACTAAGAGCACCTTTGTCCGGGTCATAAAGTTCCTCCTTATTCTTCTGTGAACGCTGTTGTCGGGATTTCTATGGTGAACATTGTGCCTTTATTGAGTTTGCTCTCAACGAGAATATCCCCTCCCAGCCTTTTTATAATACCATAGGAAATGAACAGACCGAGTCCTGTTCCCTTGCCTTTTTCCTTTGTAGTATAGAAAGGTTCGAAAATCTGCTTCAGTTTGTCTTTTGGTATCCCGGAACCGTTGTCCCGGATCATAATCCAAATTCTATTCTTCTTTGTCCCGGTCGCAACGGCGATGATCCCTTCCCTGACCTCCTGCACGGCGTCGAGCGCATTGTTTACGATATTCAGCAACACCTGCTCAATCTGCCCCTTATCGCTGAGGACGCGCGGAAGACCTTCCCCAAGATTCAGGTCAAGCTTAATGTTCCTGAACAAGATCTCTTTATCGAGAAATCCGAGGACCTCACGAACAGCATCATTAATGTCGAAGAGCTCATGCGCGGTGTCCACCCGACGGGAGAACCCTAAGAGACGGTGAGTGATGGTGCGGCAGCGGTTCACGCTTTCGAAGATGGAGTTGATAAGACGGAGAAACTTCTCTTTGTTCTGCTGCAGATCACCGGAGGACTCCAGAAGGTCCTTCATCAAACCGGCTTTTTCATTAATGATGGCGAGGGGGTTGTTGATCTCATGCGCGACGCCGGAAGCGAGCCGGCCTATGGAAGCGAGTTTGCTTGCGTGTTCGCTCTGCGCGATTGCGTCCTCCCGTTCTTTTTCCGCATCCCGGATGCGGTTGACGAGAATATTCGCTACGCGCGCGGCCACGACAATGCCGAATATTATACTGATGACGGTGATAAAGAAAAGCTCGTTCTTGAATATCCTCGGAATCTTGAGATACGGAGTAGATTTAATCATCGCTACCAGAATCCAGGGCGCATCCCTCAAAGATGCATAGCCGCACATGGTGCATTCACTCTGCAATCCTTCCATCTCCTGAACGGTCGTGCCCTGCTTCGAAACGGCCAGGTCGAATTTAATCTTTTCGAGAACGTCGCCGTAGAAACGGGACGGCGTCTGAATCACTCCGTCCCGGCTCACGATAAAAGCGTCGTCCTCGCTGCCTATATTCATTGAAGATACGAACTTCTGCAGCGTCTTCATATCTATAGTGGCCCGCAGAATCCAGAACCCGCCTTCAGAAGATTCTCTTTTTACCGCGATAGCGAAATGGGGGATCTTCCTGTATCCCATGAAGACATCACTCACATATACGTTTCTGACGGTAACCTCGTGAAACCAGTCCTGGTTCGAGTAGTCTTTTCCCTCCAGGCTGTATGGCCCGACATATGACCGCTGTATGCCCGCAGAATCGATCACACCTATGTCGACCACCCCGCTCACTTCCCTCTTGAATTTGGTAAAAATATCGGCAAG
>JBFLXP010000220.1:0-5535 GCA_040757315.1 Nitrospirota bacterium | reverse complement strand
TTTACCGCATTCCGTTATAATAATGTCTGTAACCCCGGGAGTGCCCCCTTAGCTCAGTAGGATAGAGCACAGGTTTCCTAAACCTGGTGTCGCAGGTTCGATTCCTGCAGGGGGTACCATATTTTTCAAGTACTTACAAGCTTTTTCGCCGGAGCCCCCGATTCAAGCTCTTCATTGCCTAATTGAACTTGGTGAGAGTGTGTCTATATTTACGCGATTTCGACACATAAGGGGATATGTCGAATGCATAGACATGACATTTAAAGGTGGTTTTGATATAGTCAAAGTTGTTCGGTATTTTCGGGGAAAGGGGACATGAAATCGTGATGACACTTCGGCAACTTTCTTCCAAACCGGAAACAATACCTGCAGTAGAAGCAGTCTTGAAACTCTGCCGTTTCCATCGCGGAAAGGATGGATACAAAGAAAATCGAGATTGAAGGCAGCCATAGCGACAAGCGGATGCACCCAGCGTTCAAGCAGGCACTGACTCCACAGGTCAATCAACTCGGCCATAAATAGCGGTGTCTTTGGGGGTTCCGGATAAATCTTGTGCCTGTGTATGGCGGGCGGGTAACAGGCACACCGAAGTCTGCAGCTCTATGCGATTTTTACTTTAAGCCTCTTGCCAAGGGCAGAAGCAACCTTCTCAAGAGTTGACAATTTAATGTCTTCAGCGTGGTTCTCAATGCGTGATATGGCGGTTTTCTTTGTCTTTAGTCTCCTGGCAAGCTCTTCCTGTGTGAGACCAGCGGACTCACGGGCATGTTTGAGCACTACTCCGATTTTGAACTGCTCATAACCCTCGTCGTACCCTTCGGCAAAACTCTTGTCTCTCTTTTTTTTCGTGAATATATTTCTTCAGGTCACTCATTTCTTTGTTATCGAAAAATTGATCAAGGTCGTTCTTTGTATCTCTTAACGTGCATACTATCGGGATCAATTATCACGTAAGTAAAGTCTTCAAGCTGACCGGGCTGTATACAGATTGTCTTGCCAAGTTTCGCAGACCACTTTCCTGTCATCTCCGGGGATTCATGTATGTGCCCATGAAGCGCAAAACGCGGCTGATTTTCTTTAATGAAATCATAGACCGCCTTCGATCCTACTTCCATCCCATTAAAACATTTATCCAGTCCCAGTCCGGCGGGTGGCATGTGAATTATATATATATTGCTTTTTTCATATTTTCAGGACGAACCAGTTTGTTCAACTCATCTTTGAGAGTAGGAAGTGTTCCGGCATACGCAGGCCAATCCTTTAGTTCTTTAAATCCCTGTTGAGTTGACAATAGGCCAGTCCCAAGCTGTTTCTCAAATACATAGTCTTTCGTATCCATCCGGCATCTGTCTTTAAGACGAAAAGGATAGTCGACAACCCAGTTCATTCCTATAAACTCATAACCATTTATGTCATACCTTCGCTGGGCCAGAGGCACGACGAAGTTGTATTTGCCACAGACCTCCTCGAATAGCTGATCGTAAATCATAAGATCGTCATTTCCCGGGTAGCAGAGATAGTAAATTCCTGCATCGTTAAATTTTTTAAAGTATCCATCCAGAAATGATGCAATAAAATCCTTTTGTTGTGACAACGCTCCGTTCTTTGGCAACATATCGCCACCGTTAATAACAATATTAGCCTTTGAGTTTACAGCAACGTTAAAAAGCTGATTATATTTCCATTCAGAACCATGTAAATCTGTTGCGAAGATTATTTTCATTGTAGGATTATAAAACTCTTAAAAGCTCGTGCATTCTGTGCAGTGTTCCAGCATAACATTTCCACGCATTTATCTTATAATACCTGCGATTTATGGGTTAAACTGAATTCCGGAGGGAAAATGAAAGAACTGATTCCTGCTGAAAAGATGGAGAATTCGATACTGGCTATCCGTGGAGAGAAGGTTATGCTCGATGCTGCTTTAAAAATTCTTTACGGTGTATCTACAAAACGGCTTGATGAACAAGTCAAACGCAATCGCGACCGTTTCCCCGCGGATTTCACGGTTCAGTTAACTGAAAATAAGAAGGGTGAGGTGGTCGCAAATTGCGACCACCAGGTCCTTGTAAGTGCGGGGATCGCAGAGAGACAGACCGCTGCCGGGTATTTGAAGGAATTGGAAAAGATCGGCATTCTCAAGGTCCATAAAATGGGCAGGGAGAATCTATACCCGAATGTTCAGCTTTACAAATTGCTTTTAAAATGATAAAGAAGATAGAACCTTATGCCGGAGGTTAAACCGAGCCTGCCCGGCGGCGTTTATATTGGCTGCGCCAAACCATTCGCAAGTTATTGGAGGGCATCTTAATGAAAAGAAAACTATATGTCTTGAAAGTATCCCTCGTGGGCATTGAGCCGGAAATCTGGCGGAGGTTTGTTGTTCCTGCTGATATCACACTGGACCGGCTCCATGACGTGATTCAGATTGTTATGGGATGGCAGGATTACCACCTGCACCAATTTTCGATCGGCGGCAAGATGTACACGGAAGATCCCGAATCTCTGGAGGACGGGAAGGACGACGGCCGCTATCGACTCGGCAACCTTGCAAAACGTAAGGGTTTATCATTTGAGTATGTCTATGATTTTGGCGATAATTGGGTCCATAATGTGACGCTTGAAGAGACGAATTTTGCTCAGGGGCCGCGGGATGAGCCTGGTAGGTTATTGGCAGGCAAGAGGGCTTGCCCTCCCGAAGATGTGGGCGGGATCGGCGGCTACGTTGAATATTGTGAAGCGATGAAGGACAAGAACCATCCCAGGCACAAGGAATATGTCGGATGGCGTGGGCCCTACGACCCCGAGATGATAAACCTTGATGAGAAAAATGTAGAACTACTTAAGTACTTGCGCTGGTCACGACCGAGGCTGATGATGTGGGAGGCTTAACACACCCTGCAAAGGAAGATAGTCTCCCGGCAAACTCTTCCTGCACGAGATCGGCAGACTCGCGATAAAGGAATAGGCTGACCGGATCGCATCTTCATTTTTCACAAATAAGCTTATAAAGGACATTTCATAGTTGTCGCGTGATACATCGAGACTGATTTTCAAAAGACCAGCAAGAAGACTCAGAAGGTGATGCGAGCTTCGGGTGAAGCAATTGGTTTTCCACCACAAAAACTCGGCTCATAATTCAGATGTAGTGGAAAACGTAAGGACTGACGACCAGGACATTGTTTCTCATCATGCTTTCTCGCCGCATGCAATTTCTACGTCGCACGGAGCTGAATGAAGAAGCAGACACATCCTGATTGGCGAAGCTTCAGGCGATTTTTACTTCAAAGTCTCTTGCCGAGTGGCCATTTATGTACCCTTACTGAAAATACCGACTACACAAGGGGTGAAAAAAACCGCCACGTGGCAAAAATGATACCCTATCCGGCAGTAGAAACTATTTCTTTATCTCGCTGATGCGCAGTATTCTTACGGACCGCCTGCCCTTTTCCTTCCTTCGGAACACCACGGGCGGCAGCGTTTGATTGAGAGGCTGGATCAGCAGATTATCGTAGGGGTAATAAATCCGTCCAAGACATTTCATATGTGCCGATAGAAAAAGTACCATATCGCCTTCCCTAATCTCTGCCGCTGGCTCGATCAAGATCAGGTCCCCGTCTTCTATGACTGGCCGGACAGCGAGGTCCGTCGTTACCTTGAGATAGAAAGCATTCTTGTCTGGGGAAAGCGAGGGTTGGAAGGTATAGGCCTTCCTGGCTGAGGCGACATAGCCTTTCACAACATCTATATCTTTTATTTCTAATACGGGTACTGCCCTTGCCGAGACGTAAGCAGCCTCCTCTTCCCTCACAACAGTGACCGGCTCCATCATTTGGGTTAGGGAAATGCCGAGTCCATCGGCAAGCTTCTTCATCGTCTCTCTCTTGAGGTTCTTCTGTTTCCCCGATTCTATCCTCGCTATGCTGGCCTGAGAGATGCCGCTCTTCTCACTCAGGTCGATCTGTGATAATCCGATCTGTTCTCTGTAGTATTTCAGGCGCCGCCCGAGATTTTCCACATATCTTGTTTACACTTAAACGACAGCGCTTGGCAATATCATGGCTGTATATTTATTGACTCGCATTATACCCGTATGTATAATATACCATTCTTATCATAAAAAGGAGGTAACCAATGCCGGACAAAAAAGGTAATCTCTATCTTTACGAGGCTATCGAGCTCAGGAATGAGTATGACCGCCATGTGGAGATGCTGGAAGGTCTTCTCGGCTTCGAATCTTCAAGAAAGCGCGGGCTCTTTAATAACGACGACGAAGACAAGAACCCAGCAGCGGACTTCGACCTGAAGGAGACCGAAAACAGACTCAAGAACCTCCAGACCAAGCGGGTCAAACTCAACCAAGAGATCCAAAAGACGAATTTCGGCACTCAAATCGAGTATGAGGGCAAGGGAATATCGCTTGCTGAGGCCCTGGAGGTGAGGAAGAACCTGCTTGGCGATATCAAGGCCCTTGCAGCGCGGGTCGAAAAGTCTTCTTTCAAGCGTGTGATCCATAAGGAAGGACGTGATATCGTTCAGGAACCGCGCGACAGGTTCACAGAAACATACAAAGAGTACCAGGAGCGCCTCCTGCATCTCAGAAGTCTGGTCAACCAAGTGCACGAGGCCAATCATTCGGCGACAGTGGTCTATAAAGACGAATAGGTCTGGCAGAGACAGGGGAGCAAGTGCGAAACTGTCGTGAGGCAGGTTAGCCCGAAGCCCGATAGCGTGAATCGGGGGTGGTGAAGCTATTTATCCACCTTAAAGAAGAATAGCGTGGGCCGAAACCCCGATACTCCTCTTACGGTTTACAAAAAACGGCTTACTCTTTACAGACTTGCGATTTACTCGTTACCCGACGGCTCCGCGTCTCTGCCCTTTTATCGATTAGACGGCGATAGTTTCGATTTTCATATTGCAAGAATGAGGTGTAAACCGTGGCGGCTAAAGTGGAAGAAAGAATCCTGTTCAAGGATTTGATACAAACATGTTCTTTCGGGAATGTTAAGAAGTCGCTACTGACCAACTATCCTGACCAGAAGAGACATATCAGCGGATATCGATATGTTTTCGAAACGTTACGGCGCATGCCGCTCAGAAAAAATAAAGAAGGAATGAAAATCCGTATAGAGAAGGTCGGCCGAGGCAAGAATCAATATTTTGATGTCTGCGGAATCTGTGCAAAGGGCGACAATCAGTCATATGCGCTTGAGTATACTTCATGGGCGGAGTGGCTTGGATATGAAATGGAACAGCGTATCCTTAAGAAGATGCCGAGAGAAGAGATTGTAGCCCATTGCCTCTGGGAAATGACTTTCATCGGGTTTACAGAGAATCAGATCAGGCGCCGACTTGCTGCACTGAAGAAACGGGTCAAAGATGTCAAGGAAGGAAGGGCGAAGACTATTCCGTATGCAGAAGTGAAAGGCTCGGCTTGAACCCAAAGTGAAAATGAGCGTCACAAATATATCATCTTCTTTGTCATGCCGCCGTCGACAATGAAGTTCGCTCCGGTGATGAACCCTGCCTGAT